>JAQGMQ010000095.1 GCA_028292305.1 Rhodoferax sp. | reverse complement strand
CAGCCCGGGTGCGCATGCACATAACGGTCGCGCACCCATTGCTCCTGCACGAAGTACACCGGCTGGTTGCAGGCGCTGTAGTTGTTGCAGTAACGGCCCCAGTTCTGCTGCTGCATCGGCGGCACGTACAGGTAGATCGGCTGGCGCGGCAGCACCTGGCGCGGCTGCTGGATGATCACCGGCTGCGGATACACCAGTTGCGGCGGCGGTGCGTTGCCGATGTCGATCCGGCCATAAACGCCGGGCTGGTTCACACCGATGGAAATGCCGACGTTCTGCGCCAGTGCCGGGGCGATGGCACCCGCCACCAGCAAGCTGCCGACGATCAATTTGTTCAAGTTGTTCATGGTTTCTCCTGAAGGATGGGGGACCTGCGTCCCATGCCGCTTTCAACGCCTGGCTTCGACAAGCCGACGACAGCGGATGGATGTATTACAGCCGCTCACAGGCGTTACAAGCGTAGGCGGGCGACGCGATCTACGGTCGGGTTGGTCCGCGACTGGCGGCGGCGCGGCGCGTCGGCGCGTTCGCGGTCTACGGCGACTTCGGCCAGCCGCGCCGCGATGAAATCCACAAACACCCGCACCCGGCCCGCAATGAACCGGTTGCTGGGCAACACGGCGTACAGCGGATACGGCTCGCCGGTCCAGTCGGGCAACAGCCGCACCAGCGCGCCCGAACGCAGGTCGTGCAGCAGATCGAGTTCGGCCTTGTACGTGATGCCCGCGCCGGCCAGCGCCCATTGGTGGGCGATGGCCGCGTCGTCGGCACCGCGGTCGCTGGGCAGGGTAATCTCGATCCACTGGCCGTTGCGGCCGAAACGCCAGGTGGCGTAACGCTTGCCGCCCACGTGGAAGGTGATGCCGTTGTGGCGCGCCAGGTCCGCCGGCGTCCGTGGCGTGCCGTGGCGCGCCAGATAGGCCGGCGCGGCGCACAACACACGCCGGCTGGTGCAGAGCAGGCGGCCGACCAGGCCCGCCGGTGTGGCCGCGCCCGGCTTGGCATCGGCAATGTCGCCGTAGCGCAGCGCCACGTCCACCTGGTCGCGCAACACGTCCTGCACGCGGTCGCTGACCGACAGGGCCAGCTGGATGCCGGGGTGCGCGGCCAGGAACGCGTCGATCCACGGCAGCAAGAGGCTGCGGGTGAGGTCGGACGGCGCGGCCACACGCAGCGTGCCGGCCAGCGCGCGGGTGTCGCGCGTGACCTGGGCCTCGCCTTCTTCCAGCAGCTCCAGCGCGCGCACCGCGTAGTCGAGCAGGGTCTGGCCGGCGTCGGTGAGGCGCATGGCGCGGGTGGAGCGCTCGAACAGGCGCACGCCGAGCTGAACTTCGAGCCGCTTCAACATGGCGCTGGCGGCGGCGGGCGTGACGCCCAGCACCTTGGCCGCGGCCGTGAGGCTGCCGCCGCGCGCGGTCTCGATCAGCACCCGCAGGTCTTCGATATTGTCAATTTTCATTTGAAGGAAATGTTGAAAAACCGGGGCTTATCAAACTGCGGTTGACATCATAAAGTCGGGCCCTGTTCAACCATTGAAGACTTCGCCATGAAAGCTGTTGCCCTGTTCAATCCGCTGCCCATCACCGATGAAAAATCGCTGCAGGACGTGGAGCTGCCGACCCCGGCGGTCGGCCCGCGTGATCTGCTGGTGCGGGTGGCCGCCGTGTCGGTGAACCCGGTGGACACCAAGATCCGCGCCAGCGCCAAGCCCGAAGCTGGCCAGCCCAAGGTGCTGGGTTGGGACGCGGTGGGCACCGTCGAAGCCGTTGGCAGCGCAGCGCAGTTCTACAGAACCGGCGACCGCGTGTATTACGCCGGCTCGCTCACGCGGCCCGGCACCAACGCCGAACTGCACGCGGTGGACGAACGCATCGTCGGCCTGGCGCCGAAGACGCTGAGCGACACCGAAGCGGCCGCCCTGCCGCTGACCGCCATCACCGCATGGGAACTGTTGTTCGACCGGCTCCAGGTGCCACAGCGCGCCGCCGGCACCGCGCACGGCAGCGGCAAGAGCCTGCTGGTGATCGGCGGCGCGGGTGGCGTGGGTTCGATCCTGCTGCAGTTGGCGCGCCAGTGCACCGACCTGAAAGTCATCGCCACCGCCTCGCGGCCCGAAACCCGCCAGTGGTGCCTGGACCTGGGTGCGCACCATGTCGTCGACCACAGCCAGCCGCTGGCGCCGCAACTCCAGGCGCTGGGCATCGACGCCGTCGACATGGTGGCCAGCCTGACCCAGACCGACCAGCACTTCGCCGCCGCCGTGGAGCTGCTGCGCCCGCAGGGGCAGTTCGCGCTGATCGACGACCCGAAGCAGCTGGACGCCATGCTGCTCAAGCGCAAATGCATTTCGCTGCATTGGGAATTCATGTTCGCACGGTCGATGTTCAACACGCCCGATATCGGTGAACAACGCGCGCTGCTGAACGCGGTGGCCGCACGCATCGACGAAGGTGTGCTGAAGACCACCGTGCATGCCGACCTGGGCCCGATCAACGCGGCCAACCTGCGGCGCGCCCACGCGCTGATCGAAAGCGGCAAGGCGCAAGGCAAGGTGGTGCTGCGCGGATTCAACGGCTGAAGACAACCCCGCCCTGAACAGGGGCCGGCAATCCGGGTAGGCTGGGCTCTTTGTCATCTGCAAGGAACAGGAGCCAACACAATGCAACTCGGAATGATCGGCCTCGGCCGCATGGGCGCCAACATGGTTCGTCGGCTCATGAACGGCGGCCATGCCTGCGTGGTGTACGACCGCTCGGCCGAAGCCGTGAAAGCCCTGGCCCACGACGGTGCCAGGCCCGCCGCCACGCTGGCTGATTTCATTGCCCAACTCGATCGCCCGCGCGCGGTATGGCTCATGGTGCCGGCAGGCGTGGTCGACGGCAGCATTGCCGAACTGCTGCCCTTGCTGGAAGCTGGCGACACCCTGATCGACGGTGGCAATTCCTACTACGTGGACGACATCCGCCGCGCCGGCGAACTCAAGGCACGTGGCGTGCATTACGTGGACGTGGGCACCAGCGGCGGCGTGTGGGGCCTGGAGCGCGGCTACTGCATGATGATCGGCGGCGACACCGAGGCGGTGCAGCGGCTCGACCCGCTCTTCGCCACGCTGGCACCCGGCATCGGCGATGTGCCGCGCACGCCAGGCCGTGCCGCCTCCGGCGCGCCCGGCACCGCGGAAAACGGCTACCTGCATTGCGGCCCGAACGGTGCCGGCCACTTCGTGAAGATGGTTCACAACGGCATCGAATACGGCCTGATGGCGGCCTATGCCGAAGGCATGAACATCCTGAAGAACGCCAACATCGGCTTGCAGGACCACGGCCGCGCCCATGACGCCGAGACCACGCCGCTGCGCAACCCCGCGCATTACCAGTACGACCTGAACCTGGCCGACATCAGCGAGCTGTGGCGCCGCGGCAGCGTGGTGTCGTCGTGGCTGCTCGACCTGACGGCGCAGGCCTTGCAGCAGGACCCGGGGCTCGACCGGTTTTCAGGCCGCGTCTCCGACTCGGGCGAGGGCCGCTGGACGGTGCAGGCCGCCATCGACGAGGCCGTGCCGACCCCGGTGCTGACGTCGGCGCTGTATGCGCGTTTCAGCTCGCGCGGCGAGGCGGAGTTCCAGGACAAGGTGGTGTCGGCGATGCGTTTCGGCTTCGGCGGGCACGTGGAAAAACCACAGGGCTGACGCTTGTCGAGCCGGACTGGCCGCTGTCCTACACCACGCCGTTGGCACGGCCGACACACCGGCGCGGCTGGGCGGCTTATCGTGGAGGCAGACAGGTGACGGCCTGCGCTCACGCCTTGAGGGCTGACGCACACCCGGACAGCCGAGTCGCCATAAACGCAGTCCCCACCTGTGCACCAAACTTCCAAGGAACGACCATGAGCAACAACCCACCTACCTTTGGGCAGACCACCCTGTCGGACGTCGCCACACTGCGCGCTCGCGCCCGCCAGCACATCGAAGAAGGCGCCGTCACCGAAGGTTATGCCGCCGACCGCGACAAGGTGGTCGAGATGTTGAACGAAGCCCTGGCGACCGAGCTGGTATGTGTGTTGCGGTACAAGCGCCACTACTTCATGGCCTCAGGCATCCACTCGGGCGCGGTGGCCTCCGAATTCCTGGAGCACGCGACGCAGGAGATGGAACACGCCGACCAGATCGCCAAGCGCATCGTGGAACTGAAGGGTGAACCCAACTTTTCGCCCACCGGCCTGGCCGACCGCAGCCACGCCGAATACGTGGAAGGCAAGACGCTGCACGACTTGATCAAGGAAGACCTGGTGGCCGAACGCGTGGCGATCGAAAGCTACCGCGAAATGATTGCGTACCTGGGCACCAGCGACCCGACGACCCAGATGATGCTCAAGGGCATCCTGGCCGTCGAAGAGGAACATGCGGACGACCTGTCGTCGTTCCTGGAAGACTTTGCCGACTGACCCCAGCTGATCCCGGCGCGCACGGTTTTCGCCGTGCACGCGGGTCCGTTTCAAGCGTGGCGACGCGGCGCATCCTGGACAGTATGCAATCGCGTACACTGCGGCAGTTACAAACTGTCACTCCGCAGGATTCCCCATGTCATCGTTCATTTCCCGCCTCTCCGTGGCCAAGCGCCTGGGCCTCGGCTTCGCCCTGGTTCTCTTGCTTTCCCTGGTCGTCATCTTCGTCAGCATCACCCGCCTGCGCCAGGTCGCCGACGGTGCCGAAGACATGATCGCCAGCCCGATGAAGACCGAGCGGCTGGTCAGCGACTGGTACCGCAACATCTACACCGGCGTACGCCGCACCGGCGCCATCGCCAAAAGCAGCGACCCAAGCCTGGTGGCCTTCTTTGCCGAAGACCAGGCGGCCTCGACCAAGGCCTCCAGCGCCTACCAGGCAGCCGTCGAGCCGCTGATGACCACGCCCGAGGAAAAGGCCCTGTTCGCGCAGATCGGCGAGGAACGCAAAGCCTACATATCGGTGCGCGACACGGTGGTCGACCTGCGCAAGTCGGGCAAGGCCGAAGAGGCCAACACCATGCTCGACCAGAAGTTCACGCCGGCCTCCAAGACCTACATGGGCAAGATGGAACAGCTGCTGGACTACCAGCGCAAGGAGATCGACGAGTCGGGCAAACAGATCCAGGCCAACTACAACGCCAGCCGCAACCTGATGTTTGCGCTGGGCGGGGTGAGCCTGGTGCTCAGCGCCGTCATCGCCTGGCTGTTGTCGGGCACGATCACCGGGCCTTTGGCCCAGGCCAGCGCCATCGCGCGGCGCGTGGCCGCCGGCGACCTGACCGGCCGCATCGACAACAGCCGCAGCGATGAGCTGGGCCAGTTGCTGGACAGCCTGCAGGAGATGCAGACCAGCCTGGTGCAAGTGGTGTCGAACGTGCGTTCCGGCTCCGAGAGCGTGGCCACGGCCAGCGCGCAGATCTCGCAGGGCAACAACGACCTGTCGGCCCGCACCGAAGGCCAGGCCAGCGCGCTGGAGCAGACCGCCGCCTCGATGGAAGAGCTCAGTTCCACCGTCAAGCAGAACGCCGACAATGCGCGCCAGGCCAACCAGCTGGCGATGAGCGCCTCCACGGTGGCCATCCAGGGCGGCGAAGTGGTGACCCAGGTGGTGGCCACGATGAAGGGCATCAACGACAGTTCGAAGAAGATCTCGGACATCATCAGCGTGATCGACGGCATCGCGTTCCAGACCAACATCCTGGCGCTGAACGCCGCCGTGGAAGCCGCCCGTGCCGGCGAGCAGGGCCGTGGCTTTGCGGTGGTGGCCAGCGAAGTGCGCAGCCTGGCCGGCCGCTCGGCCGACGCGGCCAAGGAGATCAAGAACCTGATCAACGCCAGCGTGGCCCGGGTCGACGAAGGCACGGCCCTGGTCGACCGGGCCGGCAGTACCATGACCGAGGTGGTGACCTCGATCCGCCGGGTGACCGACATCATGGGCGAGATCAGCGCGGCCAGCGGCGAGCAGGCCTCGGGTGTGGCGCAGATCGGTGAAGCCGTGACGCAGATGGACCAGGCCACGCAGCAGAACGCCGCACTGGTCGAAGAAATGGCCGCTGCCGCGACCAGCCTGCGCAGCCAGGCGCAGGACCTGGTGCAGGTGGTGGCCGTGTTCAAGCTGGGCCAGGGCGAACACCGCCTGGGCCTGATGGCGTCAGGCTTGGGGTCGCCAGGCCTGGTGGCGCTACGCTGAAGGTGTACCGGCCATGGCCCGCGCCACGCGCGACGCCGTGGCGCGGCCCAGCGCGGCGCTGATGAACGCGCCTGCCTCCACCAGTTTCGCCAGGTCGATGCCGGTCTCGTAGCCCAGGCCATCGAGCAGGTAGACCACGTCTTCGGTCGCCACGTTGCCCGACGCACCCACCGCATACGGACAGCCACCCAGGCCCGACACCGAGCTGTCGAACGTCCGCAAACCCATGTCCAGCGCGGCCACGGTGTTGGCGATGGCCATGCCGTAGGTGTCGTGGAAATGGCCGGCCAGTTGCGCGGCCGGCAGCTTCAGCAGGCAGGCGTCGAGCATGCGGCGCGTGGACGCGGGGTGGCCGCGGCCGATGGTGTCGCCGAGCGAGATTTCATGGCAGCCCATCTCGCGCATCATGTAGGCGACCTCGGCCACCTTTTCGGGCGCGATCGGGCCTTCGTACGGACAACCGAGCACACACGACACGTAGCCGCGCACGGGTAGGCTGTGCGCCGCGGCCACCTCCAGCACGGTGCGAAAGCGCTCCAGGCTTTCTCGGATCGAGCAGTTGATGTTGCGCTGCGAAAACGATTCCGACGCCGCGCCGAACACCGCCACTTCGTCGCAACCCGCGGCAATGGCCGCCTCCAGCCCCTGCAGATTCGGCGTGAGCGCGCTGTAGACCACGCCACCACCGCGCACCACGCTCTGCATGACCTCGGCGCTGCCGGCCATCTGCGGCACCCATTTCGGCGACACGAACGAAGCCGCTTCGATGTGCCGCACGCCGGCGGCCACCAGGCGCTCGATCAGGCCGAGTTTGGTGGCCACGTCGACCGGTTGCTTTTCATTTTGCAGCCCGTCGCGCGGGCCGACTTCGACGATCTTGACCGTGTGGCTCATAACAGCTTCAGGATCGCCGGCACGGTCAGCACGGCGGTGTAGTAGCCCATGAACTGCACGCCCGAATTGAAGCCGAGGATGCGCGACAACAGCCCGCCGACCAGGCCCATGGTGGTGATCACCAGCACGCCGAGGTACTGGCCTTCCCACACGCTGATCACGAAGATCAAGCCGATGAAGGTGGCGATGATGGCCTCGTGGCTGATCTTGCGGGCCACGAACAGCGCGGCGCTGCGGGCGTAGTTCATGGCGAACGGATACGACACGATGGCGGCCAGCGCCACGGCCAGCAGGCCATAGCCCAGAAATTCCCAATGGCTCAGCAGGTCATGCAGGTTGTGGCTGGTGCCGGCCGCCGCATCCACGGTGAAGCGCGGTGGCGCGTTGAACAGCGGCGCGGCCGGGCCGGCGGCCACCGGGCTCAGCGGCAGGCCGAAGGCGATCAGCGGGATCAGCGCCTCGGCGATGTAGGTGGCCTCGGTCACGCCGTTGCGCGCGGCCAGCACCGTGGTGAGGCGGTGGTAGGCGTGTTTGACCCGCGAGCCCACCAGCTCGCCCAGCACCACGGTCATGGCCACCGGACTGAAGACGAAGGTGGCGCTGGAGATGGTGGCCGTGGCCAGCGTCCAGCCGGTCTGCTTGCGGTCGAGCACCTTGAACGGATTCGGGAAGTAGCCCGACCAGCCCTTCACGTCGGGCGCCAGCTGGAAAGTACGTGCACTGGCACGCCGCATGCGGGCACGGTCGGCCGGCGAGATCAGCGAGAACAGATCGGCCACCAGCGGGCCGATGGCGATGCCGAGGAAGTAGCTGATGCTGAGCTTGACGTTGTATTTGGCGGTGAGCGTCTGCAGCGCGATGATCAGCATGACGAACGGCACCAGCAGCGCCACCGAAGCCCAGCGCCCACCCGAGAAATAGGCGATGAGCACGGCGGCGGCCACGAAGATCCACGGCGCGGCCTTGGTGATGGTGGGCCCGAACGGCGCCAGCATCACCGCGAACAACACCGCCAGCGGCACGGCCACGAAGGCGGCGATGATGCCGCCCGAAACCATCTTGCGCAGCGCGATGTGCGGCACGCCCAGGTTGCGCAAAAAGTTCGCGTCCTGCATCAGCGGCGTGGCCATGGTGTCGCCGGGAATGCCCAGCAACGCCGTGGGCACGGCATGCGTCATGTGTTTGGCCACGGCACCTGCCAGGAAGAAGGTGAACACCCCGGCCGGCGACACACCGAGCAGCACCACCAGCAGCGTGAGCGGCGCCAGCGGGGTGGTTTCGTCGGTGCCGGAGACCAGGCCGATGGCCGCGACGACGATGGCGCCGAGCAGGCCCATCGCGGTGGCGGAAAGAATTTGGTCGAGGAGCAGCTGGTCCATCATGCGGCCTTCATTTGTGCGGTGATTGCGGCTGGGTTGGCGGCGGCGTTGGCGGCATGCGCGGGCAGCGCAGCGCTGGCACCGGTGGTGGCCTGTTCGGTGCGGGCGCGTTTCTCATGCTCGACGAACAGCTCGTAGATCTGCAGCTCCTTCATCTCGGCCACCACTTCGGGCGGCAGGTCGGCCACGCGGCCGAGGTCGCCGGTCTGCTCTTCCAGCTGGCGCAGCACTTCCTGCCGCCAATACGGATCGGCAGCCTGCCCTTCGACCACCACGCGTTTGGGCTTGAACAACATCGCGCAGACCACGCCCGAGAGCAGGCAGCCGCCCAGCCCCGCGAGCATGGCGTAGGCCCGCGCCAGGTCGGGCGATGCCACGTGGCTGACCAGCACCCGGCTGGCCGCAAAGAAGCCGGCCAGGCTGATGGTGATGCCGAGCACGATGGCCCAGGCCAGGTGCCGTGTGTCGGCGGTGTCGCCCCACACTTCCACCAGTTGCCGCCCGTGCGGCGTCGCGTTGTCTTGCATGTCTCGTCTCCTGTGGTGTCCGGGCGTCGCGGGCGGACTGTGTTGGATGGAAGGCGCGCCGGCCAGGGCATGGCCCCGTGTGATCTACCGGCCGCGCAGTTCTTCGAGCAGCGCCATGGCGCGGTCGGTGCGCACGTCGTGTTCGTCGGCCATGCGTTTGGCCACGGCATCGATCTCGCTGCCGGTGGCGCCCGCCACCAGGGCGATGTTGCGCGCATGCAGGGCCATGTGGCCGCGCTGGATGCCTTCGGTGGCCAGCGCGCGCAGTGCGCCCAGGTTTTGCGCCAGGCCCACGGCCACGGCCACTTCGCCCAGCTCCTGCGCCGATTGCACACCCATGATCTTCAGCGCCAGCCGCGCCAGCGGATGGGTCTTGGTGGCGCCGCCGACCAGGCCCACCGGCATCGGCATCTCGATGGTGCCGACCAGTGCGCCGCTCTTGTCCTTTTCCCAGGTGGTGAGCGAGGTGTAGCGGCCAGAGCGGCAGGCATAAGCGTGGGCACCCGCTTCCACGGCGCGCCAGTCGTTGCCGGTGGCCACGATCACCGGATCGATGCCGTTCATGATGCCCTTGTTGTGCGTGGCCGCGCGGTACGGGTCGATGGCCGCGAAGGTGTAGGCGTCGAGCACACCCTCGACGATTTCCTCGCCGCTGCGCTCTTTGGTCTTCAGCACTTCGGGCGTGAGCCGCACGCGGGCCCGGGCCAGCCGCAGGTCGGCCAGGTTCGACAGGATGCGCAGGCGCACGGTGCCGCCGGTCACCTTTTCAACGAGTGGTGACACGGCTTCGGCCATGGTGTTCACGGTGTTGGCGCCCATGGCGTCGCGCACGTCGACGATCAGGTGCATGACGATCATCGGGCCGCGGGCGGTGTCGGGGAACACATGCACTTCGATGTCGCGGCAGCCGCCGCCCAGGCCGATCAAAATCTTGTCGCGGCTGTTGGCCACTTCGAGAATGTCGGCGCGGTGTTTCAGCAGGGCCTGGCGCGCGCCATACGGGTCGGAGATGCCCAGCACCTGCACCTGCGCGCGCATCAGCGGGCCGGTGCTCGAGGCCTCGAAGCCGCCGCCCTCGCGGGCCAGCTTGGCCATGAACGAAGCGGCGGCCACCACCGAGGGCTCTTCGACCACCATCGGCACCAGGAAGTCGCGGCCATTGATCTGGAAGTTGCCGGCCACACCCAAAGGCAGCTCGAAGGTGCCGATCACGTTTTCGACCATGCCGTTGGCGCGGTCCACACCCAGCGCGCCGGGTGCTTCGAGCAGGCCGACTTCTTCGGCGCTGAGGTTGGCCGCGCGGGCGATGTGCTGCAGGCGTTGTGCCGGGCTGAGGGCGCGGAAGTTGGGAAGGCGGGAGTCGATCATCGAACAATATCCTGGGGGTGACGGTATGGCGACACTTTAAGTGCTCTGTACCCTTTTCCATGGGTACAGTTTGCAGGGACAGTGGACTACTTCGAGGCTTTTTGAGGCCATGTGTCATAGTGCGGAGCATGACAATTCCCCGCAAAGCCGCCTCCTTGCCCAGCCAGTTGGCCGACGGCATCGCGCGCCAGATCCACGACGGCGCGTACAAGGCCGGCGACAAATTGCCGTCGCTGCGCGAACTGGCCGAGCTGCACAAATACGCCAAGAACACCGTCGTGGCCGCGTTCGAATTGCTGGTGGCGCGCGGGCTGGTGGAACCACGCCGGGGCGCCGGCTACTTCGTGGTCGACCGCCGCAAGCCCCGGCCCGCAGACGAGGAAACCGCGGGCAGCCTGGGCCGGGCCATGGACATCGTCTGGCTGATGCGCGAACAGCTGAAGACCGAGCCCGACGCCGTGGCGGTGGGCGACGGCTTTCCGCCGGTCGAATGGCTGGCCGACGTGCGGCTCGACAAGTACCAGCAGAAGGTGGTTCGCACCGGCCTGGGCACGCTGTTTCGATACGGCAGCCGATTCGGCTACGCGCCGCTGCGCGAACACCTGGTGCGCAAGCTGGCCGACTTCGGCATCGGCGCCGAGCCGCGCCAGATCGTGCTGACCCACGGCGCCAACGAAGCCATGGACATCGTGATCCGCTACTTCGTGCCGCCCGGTGGCAAGGTGCTGGTGGACGACCCGGGTTACTACCCGCTGTTCGGCAAGCTGAAGCTGGCCAGCGCCGAAGTATTCGGCGTGCCGCGCCAGCCTGACGGGCCGGACCTGGAAGCGCTGGAGCAACTGCTGATCACGCAGCGCCCGCGCATCTTCTTCACGCAGTCGCTGGCGCACAACCCCACGGGTTCCGACCTGTCGGCCGCCAAGGCGTTTCGTGTGCTGCAACTGGCGCAGAAGTACAACCTGCTGATCGTCGAAAACGACCCGCTGGCCGACTTCAAGCCGATGGCCGCGCCGCGCCTGTCGTCGCTCGACCAGCTGGAGCGCACCATCTACATCGGCAGTTTTTCAAAATCGTTTTCGGCGGCGCTGCGCGTGGGTTTCATCGCCTGCGGTGCCGACCTGGCCAGCGACCTCGCCGACCTGAAGGCGCTGATCCACGTCAGCAGCTCCGAGTACTGCGAACGCACCGTGGACGTGATGCTCAGCGAAGGCCACTACCAGCGGCATCTGAACCGGCTGCGCAGCAAGCTCGGCCAGGCCACCGAAAACGCCGTGAAGCTGTTCGAATCGGTGGGCGCCGAGATCTTCGCCAAGAGCCCGCACACGCTGTACCTGTGGGCGGCGCTGCCCGGCGTAGCCGACTCGCTGGCCATGGCGCAGGCTTTGTTGCCGAAGAAGGTGGTGATGGCGCCGGGGCGGGTGTTCGCCATCGACGCAGGCGAGATCTCGCCCTGGTCACGCTACAACGTGGGCGCGGTGGCCGATCCGCGGTTTGCGCCTGCGTTGCGGCAGGTGTTGGCGCAGTGGCGGTGACGGGCCGAAGCCTCGATCGGTAGTTGGGCTGCGCAGGTGGACGCCAAGTCCGACCTCGTTTTGCCGCCCCGATGCGCTGTCCTTTGACGCAATCAAACGCGCGGCATGTGTAAAGCGTGACTAAAACGTCGTTTCGGCAGCAAATTTCTGACCAGGCCAACGCGACAGTTGCTTTTTAATAATGGGTAGACCAAGTAACATTCAGTCACACGCTCATGCGTGGCGACGCCGGATTCATTGGAGGTTACATGGCCCAGATTTCCCGACTGCAATCGACTCCGCACAGTTTGCGACGCACAGCCTGGCCCGCGTGGCAATGGCTGGGCTGCGGTCTCGTCGCGCTGGGGCTGGCGGGCTGCACCAGCCCCGAGGGCACAGCCGAAAAGCCTGCCGCGCCCGTGGCCACCACCACCGTCGCACCGGCTCCGGCGCCCGTCGTCGCCCTGCCCTATGCCGACGCCGTGCAACTGGCCGCGCGCGACCTGTTCACCAAGGCCGACCTGCCCGCCGGCGCCACCTACAACGTGGTGATCGACCCGCTGGTCGATGGCACGACCGGCGTGCAGTCGGTGGCCACCGCCGCACTGGAGAAGCAACTGGTGGGCATGGTCAAGTCGACCTATCCGCAGTACGAGATCAAACGCTTCAGCGCCACCAACGTGGCCAGCCTGCCGCTGGTCTTCATCGGCACTTTCACGCCCATCAACCTGCAGGGCAAGGCCGACGCCGAACGCGACGCCTACCGCATCTGCTTCGCACTGGCCGACCTCAAGACCGGCAAGATCGTGAGCAAGGGTTTCGCGCGCTCGCAGACCGGCGGCGTCGACAACACGCCGATCCCCTACTTCCAGGACAGCCCGCTGTGGGTCAACGACAAGGTGGTGGACGGCTACATCAAGACCTGCCAGGGCAGCAAGATCGGCGACGCCGTGCCGCCCGCCTACCTGGACCGCATCGTGGCCGCCACCGCCATCGACGAGGCCATGAACGCCTACAACGACAAGAAGTACCGTGAGGCGCTCGCCTTGTACAACGCGGTGCTGCGCAACCCGGCGAACGACCAGCCGCGCGTGCAGGCGGGCCTGTACCTCACGCAGTTGAAGCTGGGCCAACGCACCGCCGCCATGCGGGCCTTCGGCAAGGTGGTGCAGTACGGGCTGGACAACGACCGGCTGGCGGTGAAGTTCAACTTCCGCCCTGCCGGCACCGGCTTCGCGGCCGACGGCGCACCCTACGAGTTGTGGCTGCGCGAGATCGCCCGCGTGGCCGCCGCCAAGCCCACGCCGTGCTTCGAAGTGGCGGGCCACACCAGCCGCGGCGGCGCCGAGCAACTGAACGAAAGCGTGTCGCTGCAGCGCGCCGAATACGTGCGCCAGCGCATGGTCGTCGAGAAGAAGGAACTTGCCAAACGTGTGATCAGCAGCGGCCTGGGTTCACGCCAGGCGATGGTCGGCACGGCCCACAACGACGCCTCGGATGCGCTCGACCGGCGCATCGAATTCAAGCCGGGCACCAGCTGCAGCAGCTGAGCCCGCCGCGCAGCACGGCTACGGTGAAGCCATCCGCATGACCGACGGCACCCGACGGCAGCGCCCGCTGAAACCGCTGTGGCTGGTCGCCCTGGCGCTGGGCTTGCTGCTGCTGGCGCCGCTCGCGCGGCAGGCATGGGCGCAGGCGGGTGGCACCATCGCTGGTGTCGATGCCCCCCAACTGCACATCGAACCTGGTGCGCACACCGCGCCGATCCGCGCGCTGTCCATCGATGCCGGCGGCCGTTACGCCGTCACCGCCGCCGAAGACAAGACCGCCCGCGTCTGGGACCTGGCCACCGGCGCGCAACTGCAGGTGCTGCGACCGCCGGCAGGTCCCGGTGGCGAAGGCCGGCTGTATGCCGCGGCGCTGAGCCCGGACGGGCGCTTCATCGCCACCGGTGGCTGGTCGGCGCAGAACGACGTGTATGTGTTCCAGCGCGGGTCGGGCCAGTTGGTGCACCGGATCACCGGGCTGCCGAACGTCATCACCCACCTCGTCTTCACGCCCGACGGCCGGCAGCTGGTGGTCAACCTGTGGGGCCGCAACGGCATCCGGCTGTACGCCAGCGACGACGGCTGGCGCTCGAGCCGCGAGGCCGGTGCCGACCGCGACTATGCCGGCGAGTCCTACGGCGCCGACATCTCGCGCGACGGCAGCCGGCTCGTGACCAGCGCCTTCGACGGGCTGGTGCGGCTGTATGCGCTGGGGGATGCGGGAAGTGGCGGCGGCGCTGCGTTGCGGCTGTTGAAGGGCGTGCGCGTCCCAACCGGCCAGCAGCCTTTTGCACTGGCCTTTTCGCCGGACCGGCAGCGCATCGCCGTGGGTTTTGGCGACGTGCCGGCGGTGGCGGTGCTGGACGGCGCGGAGCTGTCGACGGCTTACCTGCCCTCGGCCCGCGGCGTGGACAACGGCACGCTCAGCGCGGTGGCCTGGTCGCAGGACGGCCGGCAGCTGTTTGCAGCCGGTGCCTGGAAGCGCGCCGACGGCCAACACGGCGTGCGGCGCTGGGCCGACGCCGGGCGCGGCGCCGCCACCGACACCACGGTGGCCGGCAACAGCGTGGTGGCGCTGCGCACCCTGGCCGATGGCCGGCTGGTGTTTGCCGCCACCGACCCGGCCTGGGGCGTGTTGACGCCATCCGGTGAACTGGCCCTGCAAAGCCGCGCCGGCCTGGCCGACTTCCGTGGCGACCGCGCGCGCTTCCGGCTGTCGGCCACCGGCGCGGCGCTGGCCTTCCCTGTGGCTTACGGCAACCAGCCGGTGGCCGGGTTCGACCTCGACGCCATGGCCTGGACCGAACCCGCCGCCAGCCTGCAGGCCAGCCCGGTCAGCAGCCAGGAGATGGCCCTGGCCAACTGGCTGCAGAGCCCGCGCCCGCAGCTCAACGGCCGCGACATCGCGCTGGAGCCGAACGAGGTCGCGCTGTCCGCAGCGCTCGACGCCCGCGGCAACACCAGCCTGGCGTTGGGCACGAGTTTCTACCTGCGGCTGCTGCAGCGCGACGGCCGCGAGCGCTGGCGCATGCCGGCACCGGGCAGCACCTGGCAGGTGGCGCAGTCGCAGGACGGTCGCTGGGTGGTGGCGGCCTTCGGCGACGGCAGCATCCGCTGGTACCGCAGCGCCGACGGTGCCGAACAACTGGCCCTGCTGCCCCATGCCGACCGCCGCCGCTGGGTGGCCTGGACGCCGCAGGGCTACTACGCGGCCAGCCCGGGCGGCGAAGACCTGATCGGCTGGCAGCTGGACCGCGGCCCGGCGCGCGCCGCCGACTTCTTCGCCGGTTCGCGTTTCCGCGCCGGCCAGTTCCGGCCCGATGTGATTGCACAGACCCTGGCCACCGCGAACGCGGCGGCGGCGCTGCAGACGGCCAACAGCGCCGAAGGCCGCAAGACCGCGGCGGTGCGCATCGAGCAGCAGTTGCCGCCGGTGGTGAACCTGCTGTCGCCCGTGGATGGTGAAGCCCCGGCATCGACCGCGAGCAGCGTGCGCCTGGAGATGGCGCTGCGCACGCAGGCCGACGCGCCGGTGACCAGCCTTCGGGTGCGGGTGAACGGCCGCGTGGTGGCCGTGCCCGCCGCCGAGGCCGTGCCACGCCCCGCGCCCGGCAGCGACCCGGCCCAGGAAGTGCGCCACACCCTGACCGTGCCGCTGCCCGGCGGCGACGCCGAGATCATGGTGTTTGCCGAGAACCGCAACGGCTTCTCCACACCGGCCGTGCTGCGGCTGCGTGCGCCGGCGGTGCAGGCCGCGCAGACCGTGCAGGCAGCCGCGCCCGTGCCGCCACCGCGCAGCGCCACGCCAGAGGCCACGCCACCCGGCGGCATCGACACCCGCCCCGCGCTCTACGTGCTGGCCGTGGGCATTGCCAAATACCGCGACGCGGGCCTGCGGCTCGACTACCCGGCCAAGGACGCCACCGACTTCGCCGCCGCCTTCCAGAACCAGCAACAGGGCCTGTACCGCAAGGTGGTGGTGAAGCTGCTGAAGGACGAGACCGCCCGGCGCGACGACGTGCTCGACGGGCTGGAATGGATTCGCCGCGAGATGACCGCGCGCGATGTCGGCGTGGTGTTCCTCGCCGGCCACGGCGTGAACGACAGCGACGGCGTGTACTACTACCTGCCGCAGGACGTGGACACCGAGCGACTCAAGCGCAGCGGCGTGATCTTCACCGAGATCAAGAACACACTGGCCGCGCTGCCTGGCAAGGTGCTGTTCTTCGTCGACACCTGCCATGCCGGCAACGTGCTGGGCACCGGCCGGCGCGGCGTGCGCAACGACATCACCGCCATCGTCAACGAACTCTCCAGTGCCGAAAACGGCGTGGTGGTGTTCGCCGCCTCCACCGGCCGCCAGGAGGCGCAGGAGTCGAGCGACTGGGGCAACGGCGCCTTCACCAAGGCGGTGATCGAAGGCGTGCGCGGCCAGGCCGACTTTGCCCACACCGGCCGCGTCACCCACAAGATGCTCGACCTCTACATCGCCGAACGCGTGAAGGCCCTGACCCGCGGCAGCCAGTCGCCGGTGACCATCGTGCCGCAGGGGGTGCCGGACTTTCCGCTGGTGTTGGCGCAGTAAGGGCTGGGTGGGCGAAGTTGCGCTACACCAAAGTGAGCCGCACCGAACGCGATCCATCTCCGCTCAGCGCAGCGCGTGCCGCGTGGCCTGCACGATGCTCGCCGCATCCACACCGAAGAAACTGCGCAGCGCCGCGCGGGTGTCGCTCCTGCCGAAGCCGTCGGTGCCCAGCGTCAGGTAGTCGCGGCCCTTGGGCAGGTAGGCGCGGATGCTTTCAGGCACAGCGCGCACGTAGTCGGTGGCGGCGATGATCGGGCCGGCAGTCTCCAGCAGTTGACTTGCAATGAAGCAAGGCCCGCTTGGCAGCAACGCGCCCATTTCACCCACGGCCATGCGCTGCCCGTCGCGCGCGAGTTCGCTCCAGCTGGTGACGCTGAACACCTCCACGTCCACGCCTTCGTCGGCCAGCAATTGCGCGGCCTTGACGACTTCGGTGAGGATCGCGCCCGAGCCCAGCAGGGTCGCCTTCTTCGGCGCATCGGCCGTCGACTTGTAGGTACCGAACTTGTAGCAGCCGCGGATCACGTCTTCGGCCGCGCCTTCGGGCAGGCTGGGCTGCGCGTAGTTCTCGTTCATCAGCGTGACGTAGTAGAAGACGTCCTGCTGCTCGACCACCATCTCGCGCATGCCGCGGTCGATGATGACGGCCATTTCACCCGCGAAGGCCGGGTCGTAGGCCTTGCAGTTGGGGATGGTGGCGGCCCACAGGTGGCTGCTGCCGTCCTGGTGCTGCAGGCCTTCGCCGCCGAGTGTGGTGCGGCCCGAGGTGGCACCGAGCAGGAAGCCGCGCGCACGCTGGTCGGCCGCGGCCCAGATCTGGTCGCCCACGCGCTGGAAGCCGAACATCGAGTAGTAGATGTAGAACGGCAACATGGCCAGGCCGTGCACGCTGTAGGCAGTGGCGGCGGCCGTCCAGCTGGCCAGCGCACCGGCTTCGCTGATGCCTTCTTCCAAAATCTGGCCTTCGAGCGCCTCGCGGTAGCTGAGCACCGAGCCGATGTCTTCGGGCGCATATTTCTGGCCCACGCTCGAATAGATGCCGACCTGCTTGAACAGATTCGCCATGCCGAAGGTGCGCGCCTCGTCGGCCACGATGGGCACGATGCGCGGGCCGAGCTCGGCGTGTTTGAGCAGGTTGCCCAGCATGCGCACGAAGGCCATGGTGGTGCTCATCTCCTTGCCGTCGGCCGCCAGCGCAAACTGCGCATACGACGCGAGTTCGGGCACGGGCAACACGTCGCACAGGGTTTCGCGTTTCGGCAGGTAGCCGCCGAGGGCCTGGCGCTTCGCATGCATGTACTGCATCTCGGGGCTGTCTTCGGCGGGCTTGTAGAAGGTGAGCGACGTCACCTGGGCATCGGTCAGCGGCAGGTTGAAACGGTTCCTGAAGGCGACGAGGTCGGTCTCGTCGAACTTCTTCTGCGAGTGTGTCGTCATGCGGCCCTGGCCGGCCGAGCCCATGCCGTAGCCCTTCTTGGTGTGGGCCAGAATCACCGTTGGTTGACCACGGTGCGCGGCGGCCGCGGCATAGGCGGCGTGGATCTTCACGGTGTCGTGGCCGCCGCGTTTCAGCCGGTCGATCTGCTCGTCGGTCATGCCCTGGGCCAGGCGCTGCAGCTCTTCGTTCTGCCCGAAGAAATGCTCGCGGTTGTAGCGCCCGTCCTTCGCGGCAAAGGTCTGCATCTGGCCGTCGACCGTTTGCGCGAACGCGCGGGTCAGCGCGCCGGTGGTGTCGCGTGCGAAGAGCCCATCCCAGTCGGAGCCCCACACCAGCTTGATCACATTCCAGCCCGCGCCGGCAAAGAGTTTTTCCAGCTCGTCGATGATGCGGCCGTTGCCGCGCACCGGGCCGTCCAGGCGCTGCAGGTTGCAGTTGACGACCCACACGAGGTTGTCGAGCTTCTCGCGTGCGGCGAGCGTGAGCGCACTCATCGACTCGGGCTCGTCCATCTCGCCGTCGCCGAAGACGCCCCAGACGGTGCGGCCCTGGTTGTCCTGCAGTCCACGATGCTGCAGGTACCGCATGAAGCGGGCCTGGTAGATCGAACTGATCGGGCCGCTGCCCATCGAGC
>JAQGMQ010000044.1 GCA_028292305.1 Rhodoferax sp. | reverse complement strand
GCCGTCTTCCGTACCGGCGAGACGCTGAAGTCCGGCGTCGCGCGGCTGGAAAAGGTGTGGGCCGCCAAGGCCATGTCCATCAGCACGATGTCGTAGGCCGCGCGCTGCACCATGTCGAGCGCAACCTGGCCGTTCTCGGCCACGTCCACCACGAAGTCGAAACCTTCGAGCAGGCCCAGTGCGACTTCCTGGTTGATCTCGTTGTCTTCCACCAGCAGGATGCGCGCGCCGGCCACGGCCGCCAGGGCCGACGCACCGCCCGGTTGCACGGCCGCGCGCGGCCTGGCGTCGCCGCGCGACTTGACCAGCACGTCGAACAGCGTGGACGCGTTCACCGGCTTCACCAGCACGTCGCCGATGCCGACCTCGGTCGCCTGGGCCAGCACCTCGTCGCGGCCGAAGGCGGTGACCATCACCAGGCGCGGCAGCTTGCCCGGCGCGTGCGGCAAGGCCTGAATGGCACGGGCGGTCTCGATGCCGTCCATGCCGGGCATGCGCCAGTCCAAAAATACCCAGTCGAAGGGTTGGCCGGCACTGCGCGCCGCCTGCACCGCGGCCACGGCGGCGGCGCCCGAATCGACGGCCTCCACCGCGAAGCCTTGCGCGTCGAGGATGTCGGCCAGGATCAGGCGCGCGCTTTCGTTGTCGTCCACCACCAGCATGCGCAGGCCGCGCAGATCCGGCTGCGGTGTCAGCAGGTGTTGACTCTGGCTCTTGCCCAAGCGCGCCGTGAACCAGAAGTCGGACCCGCGCCCCGGCTCCGAGCTGGCACCGACCACACCGCCCATCAGCTCGGCCAGGCTCTTGGCGATGGCCAGGCCCAGCCCGGTGCCGCCGTATTTGCGCGTGGTGGACGCGTCGGCCTGGGTGAAGCTCTGGAACAATTTGCCCAGCTGCTCGGGCGTGAGGCCGATGCCGGTATCGCGCACACCGAACTTCAGGAACACATCGGCCTCGGTCTCTTCGAGCTTGCGGATGTAGAACGTGATCTCGCCGGTGTCGGTGAACTTGACCGCGTTGCTGGCGTAGTTGATGACGATCTGCACCAGCCGCAGCGGGTCGCCCACCAGCCCCCAGGGCACGTCGGGGCTGATGTCCATCAACATCTCCAACTGCTTGGCGGCGGCCTTCTCGTTGACGAAATTGACGATGTTGTCCAGCACGGTGGCCAGCTCGAAATCGACCGCCTCCACGCTGAGCTTGCCGGCTTCGATCTTGCTGAAATCGAGGATGTCGTTGATCAGCCCGAGCAGGTGTTTGCCCGAGTATTCGATCTTCTGCACGTAGTTGAGCTGGCGCGGGTCGAGCGGGGTTTTAAGCGCCAGGTGGGCCATGCCGATGATGGCGTTCATGGGCGTGCGGATCTCGTGGCTCATGTTGGCCAGGAAGTCAGACTTCGCCTGGCTGGCCGCATCGGCCGACAGCTTGGCCTGCTGCAGCTCGGCCTTCATCTGCAGCAGGTTGTCCTGCATCACCGACAGCCGGGCCATCACGCTGCTGCCGTCGTGCTCGGCGCCTTCGTCGGCCACGATCACCATGCGGTGACTCAGGTCGCCGCGCGAGACATGGCTGATCGCCAGATACACGTCGTCGATCGAGCCGCCCATGGTGCGTTCCAGCCGCGCGATGAAGGTGTTGAAGCTGCCCGCCACGGCGTCGAATTCCAGCGTCTTGCTGCGCGGCAGGCGCAGGGCCAGGTTGGCATCGGCGGTGGCGATGTGCTCCAGTGCGTCGCGCACCGCGAACAGCGGCCGCAGCACCACCACCCGCAAGGCCACCAGCAGCGCCAGCGTGATCACGGCGTTCAAGGTCAGCATCAGCACCACCAGGTGGATCAGCTCGCGGCGCAGGCTTTCCTCGATGTGCGTTCGCGTGGCTTTCACCACCAGCATGCCGAGCGGCTGGGTCTTGCCCTCGTCGATGATTTCCAGCTTGACGCGGCGTTCGATGTCGACCCGCGCCGCGGGTGCGGGGCGTTCGGCGTGGTAGACGGACACATCGCCTTCGTCGACCACGTCGATGGCGACGATGTCTTCGGCGCCGAGTTCGGCGTCCACAATCTTGCGGATCTGCTCCTGGTCGAAATGCCACAGCGCCGGCTGCAGGCTTTGCGCCAGCCGTTGCCCGGTGTTGTCCAGCTGTTTTTCAAGCTGGCCTTCCTGCTGGCGGCGGCTGTCGACGTAGTTGAGCGCGCCGAAGCCGCTCAGGACGGCCGACACAATCAACAGCAACAGAACGATGAATCGGGTTTGGATGGACTTCATGAGAGCCGTTCTGACCATGCCGGCGGGCGCGTGCCGCAGCGCCCTTCCCGCCCAGGTCCCGCTCCGGCGACAGTTTTCTCTTTCTGCAACGCTTCTGTGTCTTGTGCGAAAACCGCTCGCTCGGCGTTTTAATTATTGCACTTATGTCACCAAATGCATCAAGCGTGCCAGCAGTTGGCGCCAGTGTGCTGCCGAATGGCTGGCGACATACGGCACAAAGTTTTACTTGAATCAATTTGTATCTTGTCTATCATATAAATGCAAACGTGAAAATTTGATCCAGACCGGCCTACCAGGAGCCCGCATGCACCTCATTGACCCCAAGCCACGCGGGCTGGCGCGGCGCGACGTCCTGGTCTGGCTGGCGCTGCCGGTGGCCCGTCTGGCACAAGCCGAGGCCGCGCCGACCGAGATAAGGCTGGCCTCGGAGGAATGGCACACCCTCACGCGCAAGAACGGCACCGGCCTGTACTTCGACCTGATCCGCATGGTCTTCGAGAAGCAGGGCATCAAGGTCAAGATCGAGATGGTCCCGTATCCGCGCAGCGTGCACATGGTGAAGACGGGCAAGTCCGACGCCTGGGTGGCCTCGTTCATGAACGAGCAGCCGTTTCCGCTGTACCCGAAGTGGCATTTCGACCAGGAAGCCGAAGTGGCAGTGTTCAAGAAGGACAAGGCCGCCGCGTTTACGGGCCAGGCGTCGCTGCGCAACCAGCGCGTGGGCTGGCTGCGCGACTACGGCTACGACAAGCTGATCCCCGAGCCGATGAAGATCACCGAATTCGACGCGTTCCAGAACGCGTTCCAGATGCTGGCGCGCGACCGCATCGATTACTTCCTCGGCGCCAAGCCCGACATCGAAGCCGACGTCAAGAAATACAAGGTCGACATGGGTGGGCTCGAGATGCGGGTGCTGATGCAACGCCAGCTGTTCCTGGCCTTCGCCAACAACCCGCGTGGTGCCGAACTGCGCCGCCTGTGGGACCAGGAGATGGAAACGCTGCACGCCACCGAGGCGTTCAAGGCGGTCTACAAGAAATACGACCACGTGTATCCGTTTGCGCCGGGCAAATAGGCGAGGGGCCGACGGCGGCGCTCAATCGGGTGGGGCCATCCGCACCCTGGCTTCGCCCCATTGAAGAAGGCTGTCGAGCGCAGGGCACAAGGCCTGGCCCCAGGCCGTCATCCGGTAGTCGACCCGCGGCGGCACCTCGGGGTAGGCCGTGCGCAGGACAAGGCCGTCGGCCTCCAGCTGGCGCAGTTGTTGCGCCAGCATCTTCTGCGAGATGCCGTCGATGCGTTTTTCCAGATCGGAGAAACGCTGCACCTGTCCACCGAACAGATGGAACAGGATCTCCAGCTTCCAGCGCCCATCGACCAAACTCAGATAGGCCTCGATGTCAATGGCTGCCGACATCGGTGTGTAGGCCTTGCGGGCCGGCTCGGATTTGGCCTCGCGGTCCTCCACAAGATTGTCCTCGCGCTGGCCACTTACTTCCTGGTGCGTGCTTGTCATGGCGTCAGCATATCGCGAGCATGCGTTCCTTGCCCCCACATGGCCAACCCGAATCCCCAAGGAACCCGAAATGACACCTGCCATGCCCGCGCCCCTCGCCCTCTACCTGGAAGCCCAGCGCCTGCGTGATCCGGCGCTGCTCGAACGCTGCTTTGCACCCCACGCCACCGTGTGCGACGAGGGCCACACCCATGAAGGCCTGGCGCAGATCCGGGAGTGGCAAACCCAGGCGCAGACCCAATACCGCTACACACTCACACCGCTCAACCTTATAGAGAAAGACGACGCATTCCGTTTGCTGGCGCGCGTCACGGGCGACTTCCCCGGCAGCCCGGTCAACCTGCTGCATGTCTTCACCGTGGCGGATGGGCGCATCACGTCGCTGCAGATCCGCGAACCCGTCGAGCTGGAAGGCCTGCGCGCCCTTGTGACCGGCGGCACCAAAGGCGTTGGCGCCGCGGTGGTGGCGCGGTTGCTGGCGGCCGGTGCTCAGGTGCTGACCACAGCACGTTCGCGTCCCGCCGCGCTGCCCGACGTGGCCTTCATCGCGGCCGATGTCGGCACGGCCCAGGGTTGCGCCGCCGTGGCCGAGACAGTAGTCGGCCAACTCGGCGGCGTCGACATCCTGGTCCACGTGGTCGGCGGCTCCAGCGCGCCGGCCGGCGGCTTTTCGGTGTTGAACGACGAGGCCTGGAGCCAGGCCTTGTCCCTCAACCTGTTGCCCGCCGTGCGCCTGGACCGCGCGCTGCTGCCCGGCATGCTGGCCCAGGGCGCGGGCGTCATCGTGCACATCACTTCGATCCAACGCCAGTTGCCGCTGTATGAGGCCACCACGGCCTATGCGGCCGCCAAGGCGGCGCTGTCCAACTACAGCAAAAGCCTGTCGAAGGAAGTCAGCCCCCAGGGCGTGCGCGTGGTTCGCATAGCGCCGGGCTGGGTGGAGACAGAAGCGGCGGTCGCGCTAGTGAAAGAGATCGCACGCAAGAATGGCAGCGACGAGGAAGGCGCACGTCAGTCGCTGATGA
Organism: Rhodoferax sp.; assembly: GCA_028292305.1. GTDB lineage: Bacteria > Pseudomonadota > Gammaproteobacteria > Burkholderiales > Burkholderiaceae_C > Rhodoferax_B. Next base: position 5,609 of record JAQGMQ010000044.1, on the reverse strand, counting down.
CTTCACTCGGTGGCATCCCGCTGGGCCGCCCCTGCCGCCCGCGCGAGGTGGCCGACCTGGTGGCGTTTCTCGTGTCGCCGCGGGCAAGTGCGATCACCGGGACGGAAGTCGTGATCGATGGGGGGACCGTGCCGACGGCGTGATGCTGCGTGGGCAACGCTGCTTCGGGCACGAACAGCAGGCCTGACGTCCTTCCTGCAAAATGCCGTCGTCGACATCACTCTATCAAGATGAACGCAATGCCCGTCCTCTCTCACCGCGATCGCCCCGACGAAGTGCACTGCACCCTCCGCGCGCGCGCGGCCACGTTTGGCCGCAGCACGGAAGCAGAGGGCGCAGACATCCTGCAAAACGCCGTCAGGCCCGAAGGCCAGATGAAGCTTGGCTCGCTGCTGGCCGAGATCGGCCGCAGCCTGGACGGCGTTGATCTTCACATTCAACGAGACAAAAATCCTGCCGACCTCCCGAAGTTTGAATGAGCCTGCGCGGCACATCATGTCGGAGAGCATGCGTGCGCGTGAAAGCCGAGCCGTGGCGTGAATCGATGCCCAGCCTTCCGAAGCATCGGCTGGACAGCCTAGACCCGAACGCTCAGCCCAAGCCGAAAGGCCGATCACGCCGCATCAGCCGAACTTGACCAGGTCCTTGAAGACCAGCTGACCCCAGCTCTTTCCGCGCGCCTGCACCAGCAGTCCACCTTCTGAAAGCCCGCCAAGCTGGATCGGCGAGAAGCCGAGATTTTCCGCGAGCGCAGCCACCTCCGCCGCGGCGCCGTCATCGCCGCTCGCCAGGAACACGACTCGCCTGCCGCCCTGTGCGCCCGGGTCCTGGTCAAGGACGGCCGCGACCAGATGGTTGAAGCCCTTGACCAGCCTTGCACCTGTGAAGGCCAGCGCAACAGCCTTGGACGAAGGCTGTCCTCCGAGTTCCTCGGGCGACACCGCGTAGGCATTGGTCATATCGACGATGGTCTTTCCTTGCCAGGTCGGCAGTGCCTTCGCGACATCCCGATGGGACTCGAAACGGACCGCCAGGAAGACGATGTCGGCCTTGACGGCATCCGCCAGTGTCTTGGGTATGACCTCGGGTCCGATCGCGGCCGCGTCGGATGCAAAGCTGGCCGGGTCGCGCGTGGTGGCAACGGATACGTCGATGCCGTTGCGGGCAAATGCCTTGGCCAGGGCTTGGCCGATCTTGCCAAAGCCGATGATTGCGTAACTCATGGGTTCTCCTTTGGTCAGAGTTGCGCCAGGCCACCGTCGACGGCGACTTCGCTGCCGGTCATGAAGCTGCTGTCCGACGACGCGAGAAAAGCCGCCGCCGGCCCCGACCTCCGCCGGAACGCCCATGCGCTGGAGCGCCGTCATCGAGCCGCGTTCGTCCCGCTGTGCACCTGGGGCACCGAGAACGCGGCGGAAATGGCAGGCATCTTCGCCAAGCGCGATGCCTCGCCCTTGCAGCAAGCCGGGGGCCGCTGACTCGCACCAGACCTGGTCTGCGAGGCCGGCCCACGACCGCCTAGCTTTACCCTGCCATCAAATCAATCCGAGGCACTCCGCAGCGTCAGCATCACCGGTCGGCGCAACACCTCGCGCAGGCCCCACCAGCCCGCGGCCAGCGCCAGCACGGCGCCGGCCAGCGCACCCAGCACGGGCACCCACAGCGACGAACTCCAGGCGACGTCGAACACATAACGCGCCAGCGCCCAGCCCACAGCCACAGCCGCCAGGCTGGCCAGCAGGCCGGCCAGCAGACCCACGCCGGCCAGCTCGGCGCGCTGCACCTGGCGCAGCAGCGTGGCAGGTGCGCCCAGCGCCCGCATGATGGCGTATTCACGTGCCCGTTCTTCTCGCGTCGCCGTGACGGCCGCGAACAGCACCACCAGGCCAGCGGCCAGCGTGAAGCCGAACAGAAATTCGACCGCGCGAATGACTTGGTCGAGAACGCGCTGCACCTGCGCCAGCGCGGTGCTCAAGTCGACATTGGTGACATTCGGGAAGGCGCGCACGAGGGTGTTGTCGAAGCCCTTGGTCTCAGGCGCGCGGAAGGCCGTCATGTAGGTCACGGGCACATCGGGCAGGCTGGACACCGGGTAGATCACGAAGAAGTTGGCGTGCATCGAACCCCAGTCGACCTTGCGCAGCGACGTGATCTTCGCTTCGGTCTGCAGGCCGCCGATGTCGAAGCGAAGGCTGTCGCCGAGCTTCAGGTTCAGCGTCTTGGCGATGCCTTCTTCGACGCTGACGGCGCCCTTCTCTTCGTCGGTCCAGGCGCCGCCGACGATCGGGTTGTGCGGCGGCCGCTGGGCGCTGTTGGACAGATTGAATTCGCGGTCGACCAGGCGCTTGGCGCGGTCTTCGGTGTAGTTGTCGGGCGAGACGGGCTTGTCGTTGATGGCCACCAGCCGGCCGCGGATCATCGGGTACCAGTCATACTGGCGCACACCGCCGTCGCGCAACGCCTGCTGGAACGGCTCGTTCTGCTCGGGCATCACGTTGATGACAAAGCGGTTGGGCGCATCGGGCGGTGTGGCCTTGCGCCAGCTGTCGACCAGGTCGGTGCGCAGCAGCACCAGCAGCATCAACGCCAGCAGGCCCACGGCCAACGCGCTGACCTGCACCACGGCATAGGCCGGCCGCGCCGAGATCTGCCGCGTGGCCAGTACCAGCCAGCGCGGGGCCGTGGCCTCGTTGACGCTGCGGCGCAGCAGCTTCACCGCCACCCAGCTCAGCGCCGCGAACACCAGCACCGCCGCGGCGAAACCGCCGACGGCGATCAGCCCCAGCTGCAGATCGCTGCTGGCCGCCAGCAGCAGCGCCGCGAAGCCGAGCACGCCCAGCGCCAGCGCAGCCACCGAGGTGGGCTTGAGGTTGCCCATGTCGCGGCGGATCACGCGCAGCGGTGGCACCTGGGCCAGCTGCAGCACCGGCGGCAGGCCGAAGGCGCACAGCAGCGTGAGCCCCATGCCCAGGCCGAACACCACGGGCCACAGGGTGGCGGCCGGCAGCGTGGCATCGACCAGGCCGGCCAGCAGCGCAACGAAGGCGTAGTGCACGCCGAAGCCGATGGCCACGCCCAGCGCGCTGGCGAACAAGCCGACCAGCGCGAACTCGAAGGCATAGCTCAGTGCGATGGTGCGCTGGCTCTGGCCAAGCACCCGCAGCATGGCGCAGTCGTCCAGGTGGTTGGCCGCGAAGCCGCGTGCGGCCAGGCCCACGGCCACGGCGCTGAGCAGCGCGGACAGCAAGGCCACCAGGTTCAGGAATTTGTTGGCCCGGTCCATGGTCTGGCGCATCTCGGGCCGGCCGCTGTCCAGCGATTCGAGGCGCAGGCCGCGGCTGTCGGGCTTCTTGACTTCGGCGTCGGCCCAGGCCACGTAACGCGCCATCGGGCGGGCCTCGCCGGCCACGGCCAGGCGGTAGGTGAGCCGGCTCGCGGGCTGCACCAGCGCGGTGGCGGCCAGGTCCTTGTCGTTGATCATCACGCGCGGCGCAAAACTCATGAAGCCGCCACCGCGGTCGGGCTCGACCACGATGATGCGTGCCAGCCGGAACTGCGCATCGCCGAGCAGCAGCATGTCGCCCAGCTTCAGCCCCAAGGTCTCGAGCAGCGGCGCGTCGACCCAGGCCTCGCCGGGCGCGGGAATGTCGCGTGTGGCCTGGCCGGGCGCGTCGGACGCTGTCGCCACCTTCAAACTGCCGCGCAGCGGATAACCCGGCGACACCACCTTCAGCGCCACCAGCTTGGCCGCGCCGCCCTGCGCGTCCGATGCCCGGCCCATGGTCGGGAAGCCCACGGTCAGCGCGGTCTGCAGGCCATCCTTCTTCGCCTGCTCCACGAAGGCCGGCGCGGGCGCGTTGTCGCTGACCAGCACCGCGTCGCCGCCGAGCAGCTGGCGCGCATCGCGCTGCAGCCCGCCTTGCAGGCGGTCCGAGAAAAAGCCGACCGCGCTCAGCGCAGCCACGGCCAGCGTCACGGCGACGATCAACAGGCGCAGTTCGCCGGAGCGCAGGTCGCGCCACAGGGTGCGCCAGCCGAGGCGCCAGAAAGAATTGTTCATAGGTACCGGCACCTTAGCGCAAATGGCTTCATCCGCGCGGCTCAGGTGGTATTGGCCGGGCGCTGAAGGCTAGGGTTTGGCCGCCAGGCGTTGCTGCAGCAATGTCAACACCGGCCGAATCTGCGCGCCCACACTGATCTGCGGATTCGAAAAGCCGTCTTCCTTGCCGGCCTCGTCTTCACGCTGGCGGATCACCGGCACCGCGGCGGCGAACGCGTCTTCGAAAGAAGTGGTCTTGCGCAACTGCTCGTCGAACATTGCGCGCCCGAAGAAGGTGAGCGCCGACTTGCGGCCACAACCATACGAGGTGTGGGTGGCGTCGGCGGCGGTCATCACCAGCGTGTGGTCGCCGGCCAATGGGGCCACCCAGCCGCCTGAAAAACAGGCCGACACCGCAATCACGCGGTTGCGGATGCCGGCCTGGTCGAGCGCCGTGCGCAACAGCTGCGGCGTGAGCGGCTCGACTTCCAGCGGCCCGTGTTCGGCCGACAGATGAAAATTGCTGGCGCCGTGCGACGTGAGGTAGACCACCAGCACGTCGTTGTCGCGGTCCATGCGCGCGGCGATGGCGTCGATGGCGCGGGTCAGGTTCAGGGGCGTGGCCCAGGGGAAGTCTTGCGCCGCGCTGGCGTCGTTGACCAGCTGCAACACGCGGCCCTCGGCGTCGAAACGCTGGCGCAGCACACCGGCCACCATGCTGCTTTCACGCAGGAACACGTCCTGCCCGGCAAAGGGCGCGAAGACCAGGCCGTAGACGTCGGTCACGCCCGGCCGCTGCGGCGCCAGCTCGGCCACCTGGCGCGTCCACAGTTGCTGCTGCGCCTCGAACACCTGCTGGCTCAGCGTGAAGCCCGGTGCGTCGTTGCCGGCCTCGGCCTCGGGATACCAGGGCCGGTCATTCACTTGCCATTGGGTCAGCAAGCCGAGCGCCAACACGCTGAGCACCAGCCCCGCTTGCCGCAGCCAGCCCGCGCCAAAATGCTTGGCCAGGCGCGCCGCCACAGCCAGCGTCCAGCACCAGAAGAAGACGTACACCGCCCAGGCCTGCCAGCCGGACCCCATCACCGATGCGGGCAAGGCCTCATGGGCCCGGGCAACGACCAGCGCCTGCGACACCACGCCGACCGGCAGCATGGCCACCATCCACAGCCCCAGCCATGCGGCCACCGCACCCGGGCGCAGCAAGCACCACACGGCGAAGACCAGCGCACCCGTGCTCCACCAGCCGACCAGCCAGCCACGCGCATAAAAATAGCCCGGGCCGATCACTTCGAGGCGGGCCAGGCCCAGTGCCAGCAAGGCCGGCAGCACCACCAGAAGCAGCATCTGCAGCGGCGTGGGCGGTTGGCCCAGGGGAATACGCGGCTTCAGCAGCACGCCGGCGCGCAGGCCTTCGCGCAGCCAATGCGTCAAGCCGATGCGGGCCGGCGCGGGGGGTGCAGCCGCTTCGGCAGCGGCAGGGTCAATGGCGGGTTCAACGACAGGGTCACGGACAGGGTCACGGACAGGGTCACGGGCAGGGTCACGGGCAGGGTCACGGGCAGGGTCA
>JAQGMQ010000034.1 GCA_028292305.1 Rhodoferax sp. | reverse complement strand
GCAACGTGGAAGAAGGCTTCAAGGCCATCGAGAAGCTCAAGCCCAATCTCGCGGCCGTGGCCGCCAACCCGGGGGCGCTGGCGGCGCTGTTCCAGCAGGGGCAGGTCGACATCAGCCCGGGCAACTTCAACGCGATCCAGATCCTGAAGGCGCGCGGCGTGCCGGTGGAGTTCGTGGCGCCCAAGGAAGGCGCCATCGCCTTCAAGACCAGCATCCACATCGTCAAGAATTCGCCCAACAAGGCGCTCGCGGCGCAACTCATCGACGTGGCGCTGTCGCCCGAAGTGCAGGGCAAGCTGATGCAGAGCCCCTACCTCGTGGTGCCGACCAACAGCAAGGTCAAGATGGAAGGCGAGATCGCCAAGGTGCTGGCCAAGGACACGGCCGAGATGAAGAAGAAGTTCGTGTTCCAGGACTGGAAGAAGATCAACGAAAACCGCTCTTCGTGGATCGACCGCTTCAACCGCGAAATCAAGTTGTGATCAGCACTTGATGACATCCGCACGATGAGCACCGCCGCAATCAAAGGCCCACCGGTCACAGGCTACAGCCTGGGCTTCGCCACGCCGCTGGCGGTGTTCTTCGTGCTGTTCTTCCTGGCGCCGCTGCTGCTGCTGATCGGCATCAGCTTCTACACCTCGCCCGACCTCACGGCCTTCGGGCCCGACCAGTACGTGAAGATCGCCACCGACGGCTTCACGCTGCCGGTGCTGTTCGACACGCTCTGGCTCGGCCTGCAGACCACGCTGCTGTGCCTGTTGCTGGGTTATGCGCTGGCCTGGAGCTACGTGCGCAGCCCGGCCGCCATGCAGAAGCTGCTGATGCTGATCATCATCATGCCGCTCCTGACCAGTGTGGTGGTGCGCACCTTCGCCTGGGTGGTGATCCTCGGGCGGCAGGGCATCGTCAACAACCTGCTGGCGCAGCTCGGCTGGATCGAGGAACCGGTGAAGCTGCTGTACACGCGTTACGGGCTCATCGTGGCGCTGGCCAACGTGCAGCTGCCGTTGATGGCGCTGCCGCTGATCACCGCGCTGCAGAAGCTCGACCCTAACCTGGAAGACGCGTCCAGCGCGCTCGGCGCCAGCGCCCTGCGCACCTTCGTCAAGATCACCCTGCCCCTCACGCTGCCCGGCATTCTGGCGGGTTGTTTGTTGACCTTCGCGGCCAGCAGCACGGCTTTCATCTCGCAGTCGCTGATCGGCGGCGGGCAGATGCTGTTCATGCCCATGTACATCTACCAACAGGCCTCGTCGCTGCAGAACTGGCCGTTCGCGGCCGCCATCTCGCTGGTGTTCCTCATCGCCGTGATGGTCTGCGTGACCCTCTTCAACTTGTTGGGCCGCCTCAGCCGCGGCCACATCGCGGCATGAGCGCGGGTCGCAGGCACGAAGCCTCCACCATCGTTTTGACGGCGGTGCTCGGCGGCATCGCCGTGCTGGCCACCATCCTGTTGCTTGCCCCGACGGTGGTGGTGATCGTGCTGTCGTTCACCAACGGCTTCTCGCTCAAGTTTCCGCCGCCGGGTTATTCGCTGCGCTGGTACGCGTCGCTGGCCGATGCCACCCAGCTGCAGTACGCGGTGATGAACAGCCTGAAGGTGGCGTCGGCTTCAACGCTGATCGCCGTGGTGCTGGGCGTGGCCGCGGCCATGGCCATCGCGCGGTCCGAAAAAGCCATGGCCCGCGTGCTCGACGCTTTCTTCATGTCGCCGCTGATCCTGCCCGCGCTGGCCTTCGGCCTGGCCTCGTTGATCTACTTCTCGCGCATCGGCATCGAGCTGTCGTTGTGGACGCTGGTCATCGGCCATACCGTGGTCGGCGTGCCGTATGTGATCCGCACCACGGTGGCCGCGCTGTCGCAGATGCCGCCCGCGCTGCTGGAGAGTTCGGCCAGCCTGGGTGCCAGCCGCAGCTATACCTTCCGCCGGGTCACCTTGCCGCTGATCGCGCCGGGCATCGCGGCCGGCGCCTTCATCGCCTTCATGTCGTCGTTCGACAACGTGCCGGTGTCGCTGTTCCTGCGCGACGCCTCCACCGACATGCTGCCGATCCGCATGTGGCAAGACCTGGAGGGCCGGCTCGACGTGAGCATCGCCGCGGTGTCGAGCCTGATGGTGCTGGTCACCCTGGTGCTGATGGTGGTGATGGAAAAGCTCACCGGCATCAGCAAACGCATCCGATAAATCACCAACCCATGACAACCACCTTCGACCTAGTCATCCGCAATGCCCACGCCGTCACGGCCTCGGATGAATTCGACTGCGACATCGCCGTGACCAACGGCCGCATCGTGCAGCTGGGCACCGGCCTGGCGGCGGGCGCGCGCGTGATCGACGCCGCCGGCCGCACCGTCACGCCCGGCGGCGTCGACGCGCATTGCCACCTCGACCAGCCCATGCCGCCGCCCACGCGCAACGCCGACGACTTCAACACCGGCACCCGCTCCGCGGCCTGCGGCGGCACCACCACGGTGATCCCGTTCGCGGCCCAGCAGAAAGGCCAGTCGCTGCGTGCGGCGGTGGAAGACTACCGCGCCCGCGCCGCCGGCAAGGCCCATGTCGACTACGCCTTCCACCTGATCGTGAGCGACCCCACCCCCACCGTGCTGCAGGAAGAGCTGCCTGCGCTGATCAGGGAAGGCTTCACCTCGTTCAAGATCTACATGACCTACGACGACATGAAGCTGGACGACGGCCAGATCCTCGACGTGTTGTCGGTGGCCCGCGAACACGGCGCCATGGCCATGCTGCACGCCGAGAATTCGGATTGCATCGAATGGCTCACCAAGCGGCTCGAGGCGGCCGGCCGCACCGCGCCGCGCTTCCATGCGCATGCGCGGCCGATGCTGGTGGAGCGCGAAGCCACGCACCGCGCCATCGCGTTGGCCGAGCTGGTCGACGTGCCGATCCTCATCGTGCACGTGTCGGGCCGCGAAGCCGTGGAACAGATCCGCTGGGGCCGCGCCCATGGCCTCAACGTGTTTGCCGAAACCTGCCCGCAGTACCTGTTCCTCACGGCCGAAGACCTGGGCATCGACGACAGCTACAAGGGCGCCAGGTGCGTCTGCAGTCCGCCACCGCGCGACAAGGCCAACCAGGAAGTCATCTGGGACGGACTCAACGACGGCCTGTTCACGGTGTTCTCGTCCGACCACGCGCCCTTCAAATACGACGCGCCCGAAGGCAAGAAGCCGAACGGCGAAGAGGTCGGCTTCCGGCACATCCCCAACGGCATCCCTGGTATTGAAACGCGCATGGCGCTGCTCTGGTCCGAAGGCGTGCTGGCCGGCCGCATGACGGCCAACCGTTTCGTCGAACTCACCGCCACCGGCCCGGCCAAGGCCTACGGCCTGCACCCGAAGAAAGGCGCCATCGCCATCGGCGCCGATGCCGACCTGGTGATCTGGGACGAGCGCGATTTCATCCTGAAGAATGAACAGCTGCACCACGAGGTCGACTACACGCCCTACGAAGGCATGCGCCTGAAGGCCTGGCCCGGGCTGACGCTCGCCCGCGGCGAAGTGGTGTGGGACGGCAAGGACTTCCATCCGCACACCGGCCGTGGCGAGTTGCTGGTGTGCGGCAGGCCGACGCTGATGCCTAAGCGCAACGTTTCCCGCGCAACCTGATAACCATCCCCCGCGGGGGAGGCTTCGACAAGCTCAGCCCGAACGGGTGAGAAGGTACGGCCTTCCGCCCCCCTCGCCCCTGACGCGAACCTTGGAGACCCACCCCATGCGCCTGCTCATCATCAACCCCAACATCTCCGAAAGCGTCACCGCGCTGATCGAGGCCGAGGCCCGCCGCAGCGCATCGCCCGGCACGCACATCACCATGCAGACCGCGGCCTTCGGTGTGGCCTACATCGAGACGCGGTTCGAAGCCATGATCGGCGCCTACGCCACGGCGCAGCTGGCGGCCGAACACCACGCCGGCCATGACGCCGTGATCGTCGCCGCGTTCGGCGACCCGGGCCTGACCGGCCTGCGCGAGGTGCTGCGGGTGCCCGTGCTCGGCATGACCGAGTCGGCGCTGGCCACGGCCTGCCTGCTGGGCCACCGCTTCTCGATCATCGCCATCTCGCAGCGCATACAGGCGTGGTACCGCGAGGTGGTCGAAGCCAACGGCCTGGTCGGCCGCCTCGCCAGCATCCGCGCGCTGGACCGGCCGCTGGCCAAGATCGGCAACGTGCAGGGCGAGCACACCGAGGCCTTGCGGGCACTGTGCGAGCGGGCGGTGCGTGAAGACGGCGCCGAGGTCATCGTGCTGGCCGGCGCCCCGCTGGCCGGCCTGGCGCGGGCGTTGCACGGGCAGTTGCCGGTGCCGGTGGTCGACGGTGTTTCAAGTGCGGTGCGCCATGCGGAAACATTGGGCGCGTTGCAGCCGGGCAAGGCCACGCTGGGCAGCTTCGCGCCGCCGCCCATCAAGCCGAACCGCGGCCTGCCCGACGCGATGGCGCGGCTGCTGTCAGGGCCGTGAGCCTGTTCGGCGCGAGCGCCATCGCCCGCACCTTGCCCGCCACGGTGGCGGTGCAGGCGGTGGTCGCCATGGGCACGTTTGCGCTCTCGGTGCTTGCGCCGCAACTGGGTGTGGACGTGCGTGCGCTCGGGTTTCTGGGCAGCGCGTTGTTCGGCATCGGCGCGCTGTCGTCGCTGGCCACAGGCTGGCTGATCCGCCGCTTCGGCGACCTGCCGCTGGCGGCGATGTGCATGGCCGCGGTACTGCTCGCCATGCTGTGTCTGGCGGCCAGAGCGTGGATGGCCGAACCAGGCCAGCTTGGCCTGTCGGCCGTGTCGCTGTGGTCGGCCGTGGTGTTGCTCGGGCTGGCCTTCGGCCCGGAGACGCCGGCCTGCGCGTCGGTGTTGGCCCGCGTCACGCCACCGGCGCGCAGGCCGTGGGTCTTCTCCGTCCGCCAGACCGGCAACCAGATCGGCGCCATGGCTGGCTCGTTGGCATTGCCGCTGCTGCTGGTTCAGCATGCTGCCCTGCCCTTTTTGCTGGTGGCCTGCACCGCGCTGGCGGTCGGCCTGTGGTGTCTGCGGTTGGTGACCAGCGACGGCGGCGCGCCCGCGCTCGCAACCTCGCCCGGCGACACCAGCGGCCTGCGGGAGCTGTTGCGCGCGCCTGCGCTGCGCCTGCTCACACTCACGCTGGTGGTATTTATGGCCACCCAGGTCTGCCTCAACTTCTTCGTGATGAGCCATGCCGTGCGCCATTGGCAGCTGCCGGTGCCGCAGGCCGCGGGCTGGGTGGCGCTGATGCAGGGCGCGGGCTTGATCGGCCGGCTGTTGTGGGGCCGCGTGGCGCAGCGCCCGGGTGTTGATACCGCGCGCCTGCTCGGTGGGCTCGGCCTGCTGATCGGCGGCGCGGGCCTGGTGTTGTTTCTCTGGCCCGGCACACCGCCGCCTGCGGCGCTGGCCGTGTTGTTCGTGCTGGTGGGCATCAGCGCCAGCGGCTGGAATGGCGTGATGGTGGCCGAGATCGCGCGCATTGCCGGCCCGGCGCGCGCGGGCGCGGTCATGGGGGCGGCGCTGATGTTCGGCTACGCGGGCCTGGCGATCGCGCCGATCGCGTTCGCCGCGGCCGGTACCGCCTGGAGCACGTCCACGGCCTATGCAGGCTTGCTGCTGGCCACCGGCCTGATGGGAAGCCGCCTGGTGCTGCGCCGTCCTTGAGCGGTGCCACGTCGTTGCGCAGGCCGATCGCCTGCGCAACGATGGCGGCGATGGCGGTGTGGCCAAGGCGGAGCACGCTACAAACGCGACCAGCGCGACGGGCGCTTGCCTGCGTGGCCCCTGTCGCCTTAAGCTGCCACCCATGTCCACGCTCCTGGAACGTGATTCGCTGCTGGCCCATCTCGCCATGCACCGCCGCGCCGCCGCTGAGGGCCGGGGGCACACCGTGCTCATCAGCGGCGAAGCGGGCATGGGGAAGACAGCGCTGCTCGAACGGTTTGTGGCCGACCATGGCTCGGCACACGTGCTGTGGGGCGGCTGCGAGGCGTTGGCCACGCCGCGCCCCCTCGGCCCTCTGCACGACATTGCCGTCGCGGGTGCTGCGCGGTTGCGCGCGCGCCTTGCCGCCGATGGCGACCGCGCCGAGGTGTTCGACGCCGTATTGGAAGCGCTTGCATTGCCGCCCGCGCCGACGGTCATGGTGCTCGAGGACATCCATTGGGCCGACGCGGCCACGCTCGATCTGGTGAAGTTTCTCGGCCGTCGCATCCATCGCCTGCCGGCCCTGCTGCTGCTGAGCCACCGCGACGACATCACCTCGCTCGACCGGTTGCGCAGTGTGCTTGGCGACCTGCCCCCTGCCCACGTCACACGGCTGCGCGTGGCAGCCCTCACGGCGACGGCCGTGGCTCAGCTGGCGCTCGGCGCGGCGCATGTGGACGCCGGCCATCTGCACGCCATCACCGCTGGCAACGCCTTCTTCGTGACCGAGTGCTTGCGCCAGCGTGGGGACGGTGCCGCTGGAGCCGATGGCGCCGATCCGCAGGGCGTACCGGCCAGCGTGCGTGATGCGGTGCTCGGGCGCGCCGCGTGTCTGCCGCCGGCGGCGCTCGACGTATTGCAGCGCCTGGCGACGGTGCCGCGCCAGGTCGATGCCGCACTCGGCGAAACCTTGCTCGGCAGGGCGCCGGAGACGGTCGCGGCGGTGGAGGCCTGCCTGGCCAGCGGCCTGCTCGTCGCGGAAGGGCGCAGCCTGCGGTTTCGCCACGAACTCGCCCGCACCGCGGTCGAGGCCGCCTTGCTGGCGCCGCGGGCCGCGCATTTGCATGCCCACGTGCTGGCGGCGCTGGTGGCCTTGCCCGAGGCTCTGGCGCCGTTGGCGGCCCGCGCGCACCATGCCCAGCGCGCCGGCGACGCCGAGGCCGTGCTGCACTGGGCGCCCCTGGCTGCGCGTGAAGCCGCGTTGCGCGGCGCGCGTCGGGAGGCAGCGGCCCATTGCCGGGCCGCGCTGGGCTATGCCGACCGGCTGACCGCGGCCCGGCACGCCGAATTGCTCGACGCGCTGGCCACCCACAGCTTCGAGCTCAACGACCTGCCCTCGGCCATCGCTGCGGGTGAACAGGCGGTTGCACTTTGGGGCAATGGCCATGCGGAGCAACGCAGCCTGAGCTTGTCAGTGCTGGCCATGTCCCTCGTGCGGGCGTTGCGAAACGCTGATGCCGATGGCGCCAGCCAGAGCGCGATCGCCGTCGCGCTGACGCAACCGCCGGGCCCGGCCCTGGCCCGTGCCTACGCCACGGCGTCCTACCTTCGGATGCTCAACCGCGACAACCAGGCCGCCATCGCATGGGGCGAAAAGGCAGTGTTGCTGGCCGAGCAGGTCGGCGATGTGGCGATCAAGGCGGCCGCGCTGCTGTCGCTCGGCGCGGCGCAGATGTTCGTCGACTACCCGCTCGGCTGCGCCCAGGTGGCGCAGAGCCTGGCCCTGGCCAGAAGCCTCGACGACGGTGGTGCCGGTACCGCGGATGCCTACCTGATGCTCGGCACGGCGTCCGGCGAGTTGCACCAGTTCGCCGCGGCCGAGCGCTACCTGGATGAAGGCATCGGCTTCGCCCGTGCCCGTGACCTGGACCGGCTTGCCGGCTACATGGAAAGCTGGCAGGCCTTGTGCGATGTCTACCGTGGCCGCTGGGCGCTGGCCGGCGAGCGGGCCAACGCAGCCGTCGAGCGGCAGGCCAGTGGCACCACCAACCGCATCGCCGCCCTGCTCGCGCTCGGCCGCCTGCGTACGCGGCGTGGCGACCCCGGCGGCAGCGAGGCGCTCGACGAAGCGCTCGCGCTGGCCGAGCGCACCGCCACGCTGCAGCGGCTCGGCCTCGTCTGTGCGGCCCGTGCCGAGGCGGCCTGGACCGCTGGCGACGGCGCAGCGGCCCTGCAAGAGGCCGCGCGCATGCTGGACCTGGCGGCCAGCAAGCGCCACCCCTGGCTGCTGGGTGAGCTGGCTTATTGGTGTTGGTGCGCTGGCCGTCGCGACGCTGCTCCTCTTGGTGCCTGCGCCGAGCCGTTTCGCCTGCAGATGCAAGGCGCATGGCAGGAAGCCGCCGCGGTGTGGCAGGCAATGGGCTGCCCGTACGAGCAGGCCCGCGCGCTCGCGGAAGGGGACGAAGAGGCGCAACGTTTGGCGCTGCTGCTGCTCGATGGCCTGGGCGCACGGCCCTTGGCCGAACGCGTCCGCCGCCGCCTGCGCCAGGCTGGCGTGCGCGGCGTGCCGCGCGGCGCCCAGCCACG
>JAQGMQ010000941.1 GCA_028292305.1 Rhodoferax sp. | reverse complement strand
TTATGGACGATCGCCATGAACGCCGACACCCTGACGGGGTCGACCTCATTCCACCAGCCACCACCGTGCTTGAGTGCGCTGGCGACAATCACGGCATCGGCAAACTGCAAGATCGCCGCCACGTTGTCGGGCGTCACACCGCTGCCGACCATGCTCGGCAGCTTGGTCGCGGCGGTGATGGTCTCAAGGTCGTCGAGATTGGCGCTGTCGCCGGTGCGCTGGCCGGTCACGATCACCGCGTCGGCATCGAAGAACTCCGCATCCCGTGTCAGCTCTTGCAGCGTGCGATCGGCCACGATGGCATGGGCGCCGTGTTTGACATGCACGTCGGCGAAGATCGCCACGTCCTTGGCGCGCAGCCAGCTGCGGTAGCGGCTCGCCGCGCCAGCCTTGCCTTCCATGAAACCTTCATTGGCCACGTAAGCATTCGCCCATTGGTTGACCCGCACGAATGCCGCGCCGGCCGCCTTGGCTACGGCCAGTCCCTGGATCGCGCCGTTGGCCAGTACGTTGATGCCAATGGGCAGCCCGGATTCGCGACGCACGCGGTCGGCCATGACGGCCATGCAGGCGGCGGTTTCAGGACCGAGTTCGTCCGGCTTGGCAAACGGGATATCGCCATGGTTCTCGACGATCAGGCCATCGACGCCGCCCTCGCGATAGCGCGCCGCTTCGGCGCAGGCGAAGTCGTAGATGTCAGCGACCGGCTCGCCATCGTAGTGCGGGGAGCCCGGCAGCGGCAGCGAATGGATGACACCGACAACAGCCTTGCGTCGGCCGAAGATGCGCTCGATCGCATTATTCTTGACGCGATAGATCGAAGTGTTCTCAGACAATTGCTATCTCCGGGTTCAAATGAGTGCGTGGGTCGAAACGTCTGCGCCGTCGACAAGGCGGATCAGATCGGGACCGGATGGTCGCAATTCCTGCGCGCCAAACCGGGTCACCTGCAAGCTGCCTGCGGCGCAGGCGATGTTGAGTGCCTGCGGCAGGGGGCAGTCGTTAAGCCACGCCGCCAGAAAGCTGCCGACAAAACTGTCGCCCGCGCCCGTCGTATCGACGACGTCGACCGGCAGCGCACAGGCCTCGACGATCGCGCCATCGCGCGTCACCGCGGCCGCGCCCTCGGCGCCTAGGGTCACGATCATCAGTTCGGGGCCGCTTGGCCCCGCGGCGCGGGCTTTGGCGGCGAGACTGGCAAGGCCGCTGCGGATATCGCCGGCATCCGTTTGCAGCAGGGCCAGGGTTTCGCGATGAAGCACGATCAGATCGAACGAGCGAAGGACGTCATCCGCATGATCGCGCAGCCATTCGGCCGGCAGACCGGTTGCCTGCATGCTGGTGCGGAACCCCTTCCGCCTCGCCGTTGCGACAGCCGCGATCTGGGCGGGCACCTGGTAGCCCTCCAGATGCAACCACCAGCGCGCCGCGCCGGGATCGGTGGTCTCCACAAAACGTTCGACGTCGACATCATTGAGCAGCGACGGCTCGTTGACGATGGTCCGGCGGCCATCGGCCTCGACCAGCACCAGCGCCCGGTTCAGACGGCCGCTGCGCCGTTCGCGAGGAATGATGAGGTCGACGCGACGGCGCGACAATTCACCCGCCGCCCAGTCGCTGTCCTGGTCGACACCGATCGACGTGATGATCGATGCTGCAACAGGAAACGGCGCGCCAAGGCCGGCGGCGATGGCCGCGACATTGGCCGCTGGCCCGCCGATCGCTTTGATGATCTCATGGGCCAGCCGGCGCTCCTCGCGTTGCGGCAGGCGATCGAGGCACGCGATGTAATCGACGCTGACATAGCCCACGGTGGTCAGGCGCGGCACCGACGCGTCGATCCGCAGGTTCGGCTCGGGCTGACGCTTGCGCGCCGTCAGGGCGCGGGCGGTTTCGGCCGGCCGGTAGTTCAGCGCGGCGATCGCCTCGTCGACGCGCGCCCGCGTGGCGCCTGTGACGGGCACCCGGCCGCCGATCACATTCGACACCGTTCCCTTCGACACGCCAGCCGCGCGGGCGACGTCGTCGATGGTCGGCTGGGTGCGATGGCCGAGACCGTGCGGGTCGTCAGACATGGGGGGCTTTCGACAGACGGGCGCGGCGCAGCAGATCGAGCCGCAGGCGATAGGCTGCGGTCATTCGGCTCTCGCCATCGTCGAAGGCTGCGAAGTAGGCGAGCTCCTTGGCGCGAATGCAGGCCGACAGCTGCGGCGCCGGCGCGACCGCGGCGAGCGGCGGATCGGCAGCCAGGCACGCCGCGATGCGATGCTCGCAACGCGACGCGAAGCGACACTGCGCCCATTCGGCGTAGGGGCTCGGTGGCTCACCGGTGATGGTCTCGTGAGTGCGCGCGGCGCCCGGCACGGGGCTCGGCGTCGCCGCCAGCAGCATGCGCGTATAGGGGTGCCGGGGATCGGCAAAAATGGTCTCGGACGGCCCGGTCTCGACCAGGCGCCCGGCATACAACACGCCGACATGGGTCGCGAGGTGACGCACCACGGCCATGTCGTGGGAGATGAAGACGTAGGACACGCCCAGCCGGGCGCGCAACTCGCTGAGCAGGTTGACGACCTGTGCCTGGATCGACAGGTCGAGCGCCGTCACCGGCTCGTCGCAAACGAT
>JAQGMQ010000017.1 GCA_028292305.1 Rhodoferax sp. | reverse complement strand
ACGGAAATGCGGCACCGCATAGGCCATGCCATGGGCCCGGGCGAAGTCGGCGAAGGCTTCGGCGTAGTGGCTGCCCGACGAGCCCTCGAGTCCGTGGAACAACACCAGCAGCGGCCGGTCGCTCGGCTGCGCCACGGGGTCGGCCACCAGGGCCGCCGGGTCGGCGAAATCGACGTCGACGAAATCCAGGTCCGGCGTGATCCAGCGCTCACGCCGGAACTCGGGGTGCGGGCCGAACACGCGTGTCGAATACAGCGCGGGCCAGATGGTCTGCAGGTTACCGCCAGGCAGCCACCAGGGCGCGACGTAGTTCATGGTGGCGGCCGCAGGTTAATGCAGCACCTGGGCGACGTTGACTTCCTGGACCTCTTTGACCGAGCCGGGGCTCGCATGGTGGGCCACCAGGCGCCAGCCCTGCGCGGTCTTGTGGTAGACGTTGGTGGCGATCACGAAGGCCTCGCGCGGGCCTTCGGAGGTGAGCACTTCGATCCGCTCGACCAGGTTGTGCACGCTGCTGGCCATGGATTCGAGCTTGTGCACGCGTTCCGGCCAGGCGCGGATGCGGCCGTTGGTGAACATCGCGTCGAAGCTGGCCCGGATCGCCGCCGCCCCCAGCATGCGTGGCCCGCCGGGGTGCACACACACGATCTCGTCCTCGTCGGACCAACAGGCCATCAGCTTGTCGATGTCGCCGTTCTGCAGCGCCTCATAGAACGAGGCTTCGGTGTCATCGGCGCTGCCACCCATCGTGGCGGCCTGCAGTTTGGCTTTGGACATGGGAGTGGGCTGGTGAACGTGTGCGAAAGGATGAGAGCGGTCACCTCCGATTCTGCCCTGAATCCAGCCCCTGCCCGTACGGGTAGGCCCTGCCCCGGCCGGCCGACACGGCCGCCCAAGGCCCGTGGAATGCCGCCGCAAGCTCATGTAGTGCCGCCTTGGCGATGCCGCAAAGCCACGTTGTGCTAACGTCCAACCGCCCGCCCTACAGGAGACTTCACCATGCAACGCCGGTTCTTCCAACTCCTTTCGATGCTGACCCTGGCATTCGCGCTCAGTGGCTGCGGCTACAACGATTTTCAACGGCTCGACGAACAGAGCAAGGCCGCCTGGAGCGAGGTGCTCAACCAGTACCAGCGCCGTGCCGACCTGGTGCCCAACATCGTCGCCACGGTGAAGGGCGAGGCCCAGTTCGAGCAGGACACTTTGACCAAGGTCGTCGAGGCCCGCGCCAAGGCGACCTCGATGCAGGTCACGCCCGAGACGCTGAACAACCCCGAGGCGTTCCAGAAATTCCAGGCCGCGCAGGGTGAGCTCGGCAGCGCCTTGAGCCGGCTGATGGTGGTGAGCGAACGTTACCCCGACCTGAAGGCCAACAAGGGTTTCAGCGACCTGCGCGTGCAGCTCGAAGGCACCGAAAACCGCATCACCGTGGCGCGCAACCGCTTCATCGAAACGGTGCAGGAGTACAACGTGCTGGCGCGCAGCTTCCCGACCAACATTACCGCCAAGATCTTCAGCTATGCCGCCAAGCCGAGCTTCACGGTGCAGAACGAGTCGACGATTTCCACGCCACCCGTCGTCGACTTCAAGAAATAGGCCACCACGTCCAACGCCGTGACTTCGTTACTCGCATTCGTCCGCCGGCCCTGGCGCTGGCTCTGGCTGCTGCTGGCCTGCGGCGCGCTGCAGGCGCAGAGCGTCTTGCCGGTGCCGCCGCTCACGGCCCACGTGGTCGACCAGACCGGCACGTTTTCCGACGCGCAACGCCAGGCGCTGGAAGCCAAGCTCACGGCGTTCGAAGCCGCCAGCGGCGCGCAGGTGGCCGTGCTGCTGGTGCCGACCACCCAGCCGGAGGACATCTTCGGCTATGCCAACCGCGTGGCCAACACCTGGAAGATCGGCCGCAAGGGGATCGGCGACGGCCTGTTGATCGTGGTGGCCAAGAACGACCGCAAGCTGCGCATCGAAGTGGCGAAGACGCTCGAAGGCGCGATCCCCGACCTGGCGGCCAGCCGCATCATCGACGAGGCCATCACGCCGCGTTTCAAGCAGAACGACTTCGCCGGCGGCATCGATGCCGGCGTTGACCAGGCCATGGCGCTGATCCGCGGCGAGGCGCTGCCGGCGCCCGCCGCACCCAGTGGCATGGGCCAGGCCGGCGCCCAGGGTTTTCAGTGGATGGACCTGGCGGTCTTCTTGTTCATCGCGGTGCCGGTGGGGGGCGCCATTGCACGGCGCATCCTGGGCAACAAGCTGGGCTCGCTGGCCACCGGCGGCGTGGTGGGTGCGCTGGCCTGGTTCATCACGGCCAGCCTGGTGGTGGCGGGCCTGGCCGGCCTGGTGGCGCTGGTGTTCACGCTCATCGCCAGCGCAACCGCTGGACGTAGCGGCAGTAGCGGTGGCCTGGGCGGGCTCGGAGGCCTTGGCGGCATGGGCGGCTTTGGGTCGGGACGCGGGGGCGGCTTCGGTGGCGGCGGGGGCGGCGGTGGGGGCGGCTTCAGCTCCGGTGGCGGCGGAAACTTCGGCGGCGGCGGCGCGTCGGGCGGGTGGTAGACATGGCTTTGCTGCAAAAAATCAGGCGCACGCTGCGCCACCGCTGGCTCGACGAAGACGACGCGCGCCGCGCGCTGCCTCCCGATCTGCTGGCGCGTCTTACCCAGCGCGTCGGCGCCAGCGAGAAGCGCCACACCGGCCAGATCCGCATCTGTGTCGAGGCTGGCCTGCCGCTGAGTTACCTGTGGCGTGGCGCGACTGCGCGTGAGCGCGCCGTGATGTTGTTCGGCAAACTGGGCGTGTGGGACACCGAACACAACAACGGCGTGCTGGTATATCTGCTGCTGGCCGACCATGCGATCGAACTGGTGGCCGACCGCGGCCTGAACCAACACGTCACGCCGGTGCAATGGACGGCGATGGTCGAGCGTATGCGGGTGCCGCTGCGCGAGGGAAGATTCGAAGAGGGCCTGACCCAGGCGCTGGAAGAAGTGTCGGCGGTGCTGGTGCAGCACTTTCCCGCCGAGGCGACAGGTACGCGTTTGAACGAGTTGCCTGACGCACCCGTGTTCGCCCCGCAAGACGACGCATAGCCAGGCAGCGCCGGTGCGTTCAGTGCAGGCCGTTGCCTGATGACGCGTAGTGCATGCAGTAGTCGAGCAGCAAGTCGATCTCGTTGGACTTGTCGAACACCGCGTCGGCCTTCAGGGCCATGCAGCGGCTGCGCATCTCGGGTGTGGCGTAGTTGCTCAGCACCACCACCTTCTGTTGCGGCCGGCGGTCCATGCACGAGGCCAGCACGCCCAGGCCGTTGCCTTCTTTCAGGAACAGATCGACGATGGCCAGGTCCCACTTGTCGCTGTTCTTGGTCAGCCAGTTGCGCCCTTCCCCCTCGGTGCCGGCAGCTCCCACCGTCTTCACATTGGCCAGCTCGGCCAAGGTATCGATGAGGTTCTCCCGGATCACCGCGTTGTCTTCTACAAGATAAGTTCTGAGTACCATGTTGCTCTCCGGTGGGCCTGACCGGAGGCACGTGTGAAACATCCGACACGGGGACCGGCGGACCTTCCGCTGTTGACTTCATTGTGGTCAACGCAGCTTCACGCCAATGCAGGGTCGGGGGCAACATACCTGTAGTCCGATGCCGACAGCTCAACCATGGCCAGCGGCGCCGCTCGCCGCACCGCAAGGGTTCGTCAGGCAGGCTCTGGCGTGTCGACCGCAGTGGACGGCAGCAGCGCGGCCAGCGTCTGCAGGCTGTCGGCTTCGGCCACCGGCTTGTCCACGCGCCAGCGCAGCATGCGCGGGAACCGCACCGC
>JAQGMQ010000013.1 GCA_028292305.1 Rhodoferax sp. | reverse complement strand
GGATGGAAAGCCTGCCGACCCGTGTAGCGCGCATACCGAAAACCCCTGGCAATCTGTGGAAGTGGCCGGATTTTGCGGTGCAGCATTTTCAACCCCGGTGGGAAAGCCACCCGTTGTGGGCAGGGCGAAGTCCTACACGGATGAGTTGGCCGGTCAGCGGGTTTCGGCCAGCGCCTGCAGCCGCAACACATGCGCCAGCATCGACCGCTGCGCCACCGGCCACATGCGCGGCGGCACATCGTCATACACCTTGGCCACCCAGTCTTCCATGCTGCCCGCCGGGTCGGCCTGCATGGTGGCCAGCACCTTGGCCTCGCGCCGGAGCCGGTGCGCCTTCAGATGCGCGATGGCCGCGCCGGCCTGGCCCAGCACGTAGCCGTGGGCCGGCAGGATGAAGTCGATGTTGTGTTTGGCGCAGGCGGCGGCCAGCGCGTCCAGCGAATCGAGATAGGCCGTCATGTCGCCGTCGGGCGGGCTCACCACCGTGGTGCTGCCGTTCAGCACATGGTCGCCCGAGAACAGCAAGCCGTCTTCCAGCAGCACCAGGCACAGGTGGTTGGCCGCGTGGCCCGGCGTGTGGATGACCTGCAGGCCGTGGCTTTGCGCGCCTTCGCCGAGTTGCAGCAGCTCGCCATGCAGCAGCACGCGGTCGGGCGTGAACTGGCTGTCGACCCGCGCCGTGGCTGCCGAGGGCAAACCCAGCACCGGCGGCTGCGGTGTGCACAGGGTCTGCAACGGCGCGGCGCCCGGGGAATGGTCGGGGTGCGAATGAGTGCAGACGATGGCGCGGATGTCACCGCCAGCGGCACGCCAGAGCCTGTCGATGTGGGCCGGGTCGTTCGGGCCCGGGTCGATGGCGATGTAGCCGGTTTGCGCGTCGCCGACGAGGTAGCTGTTGGTGCCCGGCCCGGTCATCACGCCGGGGTTGGGTGCGGTGAGGCGCAGTACGTTGCGGGTCAGCGGCACAGGGCGGTCGCTCTGCCAGTCGAGGGCATGCACGTGGCCGCCACCGGGGCTGACCAGCGCCAGCTCGCCGTAGGCGGATTCATGTTCTGCGACACGGGCCTCGGCGCCTTGTCGCAAGCCGGTCCTGGGGCCGCCTGTGAACGCGTCTGCGGCGGGGTGAAGAATTTGGATGGGACGAACCATGCCGCGGATTCTGCCGCCAAAGCGGGATGTGTGTGCGGCGCGTGCGCTGCATGCCAGGCCGAGGGCGATAATCCGCCGATGCAGATCAGCTTTACCAAAATGCAGGGTGCGGGCAACGACTTCGTGGTGCTCGACGAAACCCGCGGCCTGCTCGGGCTCAGCACCGCGCAGTACCGGTTCCTGGCCGACCGCCACTTTGGCGTGGGGGCCGACCAGATCCTCAGCGTGCGGCCGTCGCCCGCCGCGGGCGTCGACTTCGAATACGTGATCCACAACGCCGACGGCGGCGAGGTCGAGCAGTGTGGCAACGGCGCGCGCTGCTTTGCGCGGTTCGTGCGCGACACCGGCCTCACCACCAAGGACCGCATCCGCGTGGCCACCCGCAGCGGCGTGATCGAACCGGTGCTCACGCCCGATGGCCGCGTCACCGTGGACATGGGCGCGCCGGTGTTCGACCTGGCCCAGGTGCCGTTCGACGCCAAAGACCTGGTGCCCGAGCCGATCGGCTCCTGGCAGAAATGGCCGCTGATGCTCGACCACGCCGTACAGCTGGCGCCCTTTGTGGTGGCGGTGTTGTCGATGGGCAATCCCCACGCCGTGCATCTGGTCGAAGACGTGGAAACCGCGCATGTGGCCCAGCTCGGCCCGCTGGTCGAACACCATGAATGCTTTCCCAACCGGGTGAACGCCGGCTTCATGCAGGTGGTAGACAGCGGCTTGATTCGCCTGCGCGTGTACGAGCGTGGCGCGGGCGAGACCCTGGCCTGCGGCACCGGCGCCTGCGCGGCCGTGGTGGCCGGCATCCGCATGGGCATGCTCGACACCCGTGTCGACGTGTGGACCCGCGGCGGCACACTCACCATCGCCTGGTCGGGCCAGGAAAGCGATGCGGTCTACATGACCGGCCCCGCCACCGCGGTGTTCGCCGGCACGATCGAGATTCCAGACCTGACCGACTGAGCGCGGCACCAATTCCAATCCCTATGCAAAACATGAACCAGACCCACCCGATCACCGAAGACGACATCGCCAACTTCCTGATCAACACGCCCGAATTCTTCGAGCGCCATTCCGAAGTGCTGGCGGCCGTGCAGATGACCAGCCCGCACGGCAACCGTGCCGTCAGCCTGCAGGAGCGCCAGGCCGAGATGCTGCGCGAGAAGATCAAGGGGCTCGAGCACCGCATCATGGACATGGTGAGGAACGGCAATGAAAACGTGCTCATCGCCGACAAACTGCAGCGCTGGGCACGCAGCCTGTTGACCACCCGCCTGGCCAGCGAACTGCCCGAGCGCATCGCCTCCGAGATCCAGAGCCAGTTCGGCGTGCCGCAGGTGGCGATCAAGGTCTGGGGCGTGGCCGAGGCCTACATCGGCGCAGCCTATGCGCAGGGCGTAAGCGACGACGCGAAGACCTTTGCCTCGTCGCTGACCGCGCCGTTCTGCGGTGTGAACTCGGGCTTTGAGGCTGTGTCGTGGCTGGCCGATCCGGGCGCGGCCATGTCGATCGCGCTGATGCCGCTGCGGCCCGGCGTGCTCAACAGCACGGGCGCGGCCTTCGGCATGCTGGTGTTGGCGTCGCCGGATGCGCAGCGTTTCGAGTCGGCGATGGGCACCGACTTTCTGGAGCGGATCGCGGAGCTGGCGAGCGCGGCGTTGTCGCGCTTGCGGTCGGCGTAGCCACGCACGATTCGATGTCGCACACGCCCATTCGCGCTGAGCTTGTCGATGCGCCGGTCAACATGCTTCGACAAGCTCGGCACGAACGGGTTTTTTCTACCGTTCACTCTGTGCCTCAGCACAAGCCGGCTTCTTCTGCCGTTCGTCCTGAGCCTGTCGAAGGGCCTGGTTCAGAAGAACCGTCTCTCTCCCCCGCCGACCAAGCCCTCATCACCCGTTACCTCGCCCACGTCGAGGTCGAAAAGCGCCTGGCCGCGCGCACCGTTGCGCTCTACACCATCGACCTGCAAAAGCTCGCCCACAACGCGGCACTGGCCGGTGTCGGCCTGGTGCAGATCCAGAACAGCCACATCCGACGCTGGGTGGCGCAGATGCACAGCCAGGGCCGCAGTGGCCGCGGCATCGCGCTGATTCTTTCTGGCTGGCGCGGGCTGTTCACCTGGCTCGGCCGCGAAGGCCTGGTGACCAGCAACCCGGTGCAGGACGTGCGCGCCCCCAAGGCCGGCAAACCTTTGCCGAAAGCGCTGGGCGTGGACGACACGCGCCAGTTCGCCGACTTCGCCAACGAGGCCGACGACCCCTGGCTCGAAGCCCGCGATGCGGCCATGGTCGAGCTGCTGTATGGCGGTGGCCTGCGCGTGGCCGAGCTCACCGGTCTCGACGTGCAGGCCAGCGCCACCGCCAAAGGCTGGATCGACCTGGACGCCGGCGAGGCCCACGTGCTGGGCAAGGGCAGCAAACGCCGCAGCGTGCCGATCGGCGCCAAGGCGGCCGAGGCGCTGGCGCAGTGGCTGGCGCTGCGCGGCAGCATCGACGGCGCGGCGCTGTCGCCAGCGCTGTTCCTCGGGCGCTACGGCACGCGGCTCACGGCGCAATCGGTGTGGCAACGGCTGCAGCGGCGCAGTTTGCTGTCGGGCCTGGCGACGCCGGTGCATCCGCACATGCTGCGGCATTCGTTCGCGAGCCACGTGCTGCAGTCCAGCGGCGACCTGCGCGCGGTGCAGGAGTTGCTGGGCCACGCCAACATCAGCACCACCCAGGTCTACACCCGGCTCGACTTCCAGCACTTGGCCAAGGCCTATGACGCGGCGCACCCGCGGGCCAAGCTGCCGGCGGCAAAAAAGTAGCGGGTCGGGCGCCGGGCGGAAGCCCGACAATAGCGCTATGAAAATCATCCGCCTGCGCGAGGGCAAAGAACGCTCGCTCCACCGCCACCATCCCTGGATCTTCGAATCGGCCATCGCCAAGGGCGGCGGGGACGTGGGCGAAACCGTGCGGGTCGAATCGCACGACGGCAAATTCCTTGGCTGGGCCGGCTTCAGCCCGAATTCGAAGATCCGCGCGCGGGTGTGGAGCTTCGACGAAGCGCAGCAGATCAACGCTGCTTTCTTCACAGCGGCCGTGTACGCATCGGTCAAGGCCCGCGCCAGGTTCGACGTCCAAAGCGACGGCGTGCGCCTGGTGCATGGAGAGTCCGACGGCCTGCCGGGCGTGATCGTCGACCGCTACGGCGACACGCTGGTGGCGCAATTCCTGTTTGCCGGCGCCGAGCGCTGGAAGACCGCCATCGTGCAGGCCCTGCTCGGTGCCACCGGCCTGACCAAGCTGTACGAGCGCTCCGACACCGGCCCGCGCGCACTCGAAGGCCTGCCGGCATCCACCGGCTGGCTGCAGGGTGAAGGGCCGACCGAGCTGGTGATTCAGGAACACGCCTGGCAGCTGGGCCTGGACATCGTCGAAGGCCACAAGACCGGCTTCTACCTGGACCAGCGCGACAGCCGCAAGAAAATGGCCGACACGGCGCAGCGCATGGGCCTGCAGCGGGTGCTCAACTGTTTCAGCTACACCGGCGGCTTCACCGTGGCGGCGCTGGCCGGCATGCGGGCGGCCGGGCTGGGCGCCACCGGCCATGTCACGTCGATCGATTCATCCGGCCCGGCGCTCGAGCGCGCCGCCGCCAATGTGGCGCGCAACGGCTTCGGTGCCGAAAACGTGACCTTCATGGACGCCGACGTGAACGCGTCGCTGCGCAAGTTCATTGAAGAAGGCCGCACTTTCGACGGCATCGTGCTCGACCCGCCGAAGTTCGCCCCCACCGTGGCCCATGCCGAGCGCGCCGCGCGGGCCTACAAGGACATCAACCGCCTGGCGTTCAAGCTGCTGGAGCCGGGCGGGGTTTTATTCACCTATTCGTGCTCGGGCGGCATCGGCCCCGACCTGTTCCACAAGATCGTGGCCTCGGCCGGCAGCGACGCCGGGGTGGACGGCTTCATCACCGAACGCCTGGGCGGTGCGCCCGACCACGCGATGACGTTGAACTTCCCCGAAGGCGAGTACCTGAAGGGTTTGATTGTGGTGCGCAAATAACCAGGGATAACCCCTGCCGCAATAGGTGGGTACACTCCCCCCCTGTTAAATTGTCCCTGGAACGTTTGCAAGGGACTGAAAAGGGTGCCAGCCGCAAAGTTTGCGGCCCTCCCGCAGGGCAGCGCCCGCATCCGACGCCTGGCCCTGGTACCGCACCACGCACACTGCGAAGGAAACCATGAGCCTCATTCCTGTAACCATCCTGACCGGCTTTCTGGGCTCGGGCAAGACCACGCTGCTCAAACGGGTGCTGACCGAAGCCCACGGCCAGAAGATCGCCGTCGTCGAAAACGAATTCGGCGAAGAAAACATCGACAACGACATCCTGGTGTCGGAGACGGGCGAACAGATCATCCAGCTCAACAACGGCTGCATCTGCTGCTCGATCCGCGAAGACCTGCGCTCCACCTTGAGCGACCTGGCCGACAAGAAGCGCAAGGGCCTGCTCGACTTCGAGCGCGTGGTGATCGAAACCACCGGCCTGGCCGACCCCGGCCCGGTGGCGCAGACGTTTTTCATGGACGACGAGATCGCCGAGAGTTACCTGCTCGATTCCATCCTCACCCTGGTCGACGCCAAACACGCCGCCACCCAGCTGAATGAACGCCAGGAAGCCCGCCGCCAGGTGGGTTTTGCCGACCAGATCTTCATCAGCAAATCGGACCTGGTGGCCAAGGACGAAGTCGACGCGCTGATGCACCGGCTGAAGCACATGAACCCGCGTGCGCCGCAGCGGGCCGTGCATTTCGGTGAAGTGGCGCTGTCGGAGGTGTTCGACCTGCGCGGCTTCAACCTGAACGCCAAGCTCGACATCGACCCCGACTTCCTGAAGGAAGACGACCATGACCACGCGCATGGCCATGAAGGCCACGACCACGCCGAAGGCGAGCATTGCGACCACCCGTCGCACGCGCATGACCACGCCGGCCACGGCCACCACCACCACCATGACGACGACGTCAAGAGCTTCGTCTTCCGCGCCGACAAGGCCTTCGACCCGGCCAAGCTGGAAGACTTCCTCGGCGCCATCGTCAACATCTACGGCCCGCGCATGCTGCGCTACAAGGGCGTGCTCAATATGAAGGGCACCGAACGCAAGGTGATCTTCCAGGGCGTGCACCAGCTCATGGGCAGCGACCTCGGTCCGGCCTGGGGCGCGGACGAGAAGCGCACCAGCAAAATGGTGTTCATCGGCATCGACCTGCCGCAGGACATCTTTTTGCAGGGCATGGAGCAGTGCCTGATTTGAGGTTAATCTGTTGCTTTTCGGCGGGTGATTAAATGATGGCGACGTATCTCCAAAAGATGAGTCCGGGCTTCGGCAAACCTGACGGCGCGCGCGCCGAGGGAAAACCGTCCCCCTCGCGATCCGCTTCCTCACCCACTGAAAAGCCGGGGCGACCCACAGCGGCCACCAGTGTGACCGCCAAACCCACGCCCAAGGCCGGCGCCAAGACGGTGCCCAAAAAGCCAGCCGTCACCGCGTCCAGACCCTCGAATAAACCGGCTGCATCCCCTGCGGCAAAACCCGCCAAATCCACTGCAGCTCCTGCTTCGAAGACGCCCGTGACCAAAACCAAGACCATGCCCACCCATTCCGCTTCCGCCCAGCAGGCCGAAGACACCGCCACCGCCACCAAGAAGGCCGCGCCAGCGCCAGCCGCTACCCCTGCTGCGGCGCCTGCGCCAGTGGCGGCGGCGGTTCCCGCCGTGCCCCAGAAAAGCGCCCGTGCCTCTTCACGACTGGCGCAATTGACCGTACCATCGATGGCGCAGGTGGTGGCTTCCACTGCCGCTAAAGCCAGTTACACCCAAGACAAGCCTTCCTCTGTTTTCGTCCCGCCTCCACACATGGCAGCAAAAAAAGACCCCAAATTGGCCAACAACTGGAAAACCACCCCAGTTGACAAAATGTCCGATGCCGAAGTCCTGGCAATGCCCGACTCCGAGTACATGAACGAGAAGCAGATGGCCTTCTTCCGTTACAAGCTGGTGGTGCTCAAGCAGGACATGCTCAACAACGCCGGCGAGACCACCGAGCACCTGCGTGAAGACACCGTGGTCGTGCCCGATCCGGCCGACCGAGCCACCATCGAAGAAGAACACGCGCTCGAGTTGCGCACGCGCGACCGCGAACGCAAGCTCTTGAAGAAGATCGAGCAGTCCATCAACCGCATCGACGCCGGTGACTATGGCTTCTGCGACGAGACCGGCGAGCCGATCGGCGTCGGCCGTCTGCTGGCCCGCCCCACGGCCACGCTGTCGCTCGAAGCCCAGCAGCGCCGCGAACTCAAACAGAAGATGTTCGGCGATTGATGTCCGGCCGCGCCCGCATCGAACCCCAACCCACGCCCCGCATCCAGCCTGAACTGACGCACTG
>JAQGMQ010000010.1 GCA_028292305.1 Rhodoferax sp. | reverse complement strand
CGATGGAAATGGATATTTTTCCATCCAGCTTCCTGATAAAGGTGGAGTTTTACTGATCTCCTATGTTGGGTATGTATCTGTTGAGAGAATGATTGTGAAATCGAGTAACGTAAATGTAGCGTTGAAGCCTAAAGAATCCAATGTGGAAGAAGTGGTGGTTACCGCATTGGGCATCACCAAACAAAAGAAAGCATTAGGCTTTTCTGCGCAGGAATTGTCTAAAAAAGATTTACCCGATGCCCGGGATGTGTATCTTCTTGGCGATGATCGGTGGCGCCAGGTGGTAGTTGAGCTTGAAGTCGCCTTCGAACATGCCGTTGACCTTGGCCAGGAACGCGGTGTCGGTGTGCAGCCGCGCCACCTCGTATTCGTCCTTGTACGCCATCAGCTTGAACAGGTAACGCGCCACGGCCTCGGTCACCGTGGTCTTTCCGAGTGGCGTCTCGGCCTGCTGCACCTGCATGACGAAGGCCCGGTATTGCTCGGCGTAGGCGGCGTTCTGGTAGGCCGTCAAAAACTCGACGCGCTTGGCCACCAGGCCTTCCACCGTGTCGCGTTTCTTGAACTCGACCACCTGGCCCGGCTTCACGCGCTTGCCGAATTCGTCTGGCCGCTCGGCAGCTTGCCGGCCCCAGGCAAAGGCTGTCTTGTTGTTGTCGATGGCCACGTCGTTGAGTTCGATGGCGCGCATCAGCGAGGCGTGGTCCAGCGGAATCCAGCCCTTTTGCCAGGCGTAGCCGAGGATCATCGGGTTCACGTAGATGCTGTCGCCCATCAGCGCGGTTGCGGCTGCGTCGGCGTCGAACACACCCAGCGCGTCGACCCCCACCGCGCCGGCGATCTGCACCGCGCAGGCTTCCTCGGGGTTCTGCCAGTCTGCGTTGCGCACGAAGGCCGCCGTCGGCGCGCTGTGGCTGTTCAGTGCCACATGGGTGCGGCCTTCGCGCATGCGGGCCATGGTCTCGGCGTTCACCGACACCAGGGGGTCGCAGGCCAGGATCAGGTCCGCCGCCGCCGTGCCCACGCGGGTGGTGCGGATGTCGTTCTGCGTGGCGCCGATCAGCACGTGGCTCCAGGTGGCGCCGCCCTTTTGCGCCAGGCCCGCCGCGTCCTGCGTGACGATGCCCTTGCCTTCGATGTGCGCGGCCATGCCCAGCAGTTGTCCGATGGTGATGACACCCGTGCCACCCACGCCCGCCACCACGATGCCCCAGACGTTGCCACCCGCCACCGATGGCACTTGCGGCTCGCTCAGCACGCCCAACTCGGCCGGTGTGGCCGCCTTGCTTTTCGACTTCTTCTTGAGCTGACCGCCTTCGACCGTCACGAAGCTCGGGCAGAAGCCTTTCAGGCAGCTCATGTCCTTGTTGCAGGTGCTCTGGTTGATGGCGCGCTTGCGGCCGAACTCGGTCTCGAGCGGCTCCACGCTCAGGCAATTGCTCTGCACCCCGCAGTCGCCACAGCCCTCGCACACCAGCTCGTTGATGACCACGCGCTTGGCCGGGTCCACCGCCGTGCCGCGTTTGCGGCGGCGGCGTTTTTCGGTGGCGCAGGTCTGGTCGTAGATGATGACGGTGGTGCCCGGCATCTCGCGGAACTCGCGCTGGATGGTGTCCAGCTCGTCGCGGTGGCGCACGGCCACATTGGCGCCGTCGTAGCTACCGGGAACCGCCACGCCGTCGTATTTCTCAGGCTCGTCGGTCACGATCACGACCTTCTTCACCCCTTCGGCATGCAGGCTCTCGGCGATCTGCAGCACCGAATGGCCTTCGGGCCGCTCACCCACCTGCTGGCCGCCGGTCATGGCCACGGCGTCGTTGTAGAGAATCTTGTAGGTGATGTTCACGCCAGCGGCAATGCTCTGGCGGATCGCCAGCAGGCCGCTGTGGAAGTAGGTGCCATCGCCCAGGTTGGCAAAGATGTGCTGGTCGGTGGTGAAGGGCTGCTGCCCCACCCACGGCACGCCTTCGCCGCCCATCTGCGTGAAGCCGATGGTCGAGCGGTCCATCCAGGTCGCCATGAAATGGCAGCCGATGCCGCCCATGGCCCGCGAGCCTTCGGGCACCACGGTGCTGGTGTTGTGCGGGCAGCCCGAGCAGAACCAGGGCGCGCGCGCATCGGTCACGCCGCCGGTCTGCATGACCAGCATCGCGCGTTCCTTGGCTTCCAGGATCGCCATCTGCGCATCGATGCGCGCCACCATGTCGCTGCCGGCGGCCTGCAACAAGCCCAGCTTTTTCAGCCGCTGCACGATGGCCTTGGCGATCAGCGCCGGGTTCAGGTCGGCATTGGCGCGCAACAGCGTGTTGGCCGTGGGGTTAGGCATGGCCCATTCGCCGCCGGAGAAGTCGCCATCGGGTTCGGTGAACTTGCCCAGCACATTGGGCCGCACATCGGCACGCCAGTTGTACAGCTCTTCCTTCAGCTGGTATTCGATGACCTGGCGTTTTTCTTCCACCACCAGAATCTCTTGCAGGCCGGTGGCGAATTCACGCGTCAGCTGGGCTTCGAGCGGCCACACCACCGTCACCTTGTGCAGGCGGATGCCGAGCTGGCGGCAGGCCGCGTCGTCCAGGCCCAGGTCGAGCAGCGCCTGGCGCGTGTCGTTGAAGGCCTTGCCACTGGCCATGATGCCGAACTTGTCGTTCTGGCCTTCGATCACGTTGTAGTTCAGCCGGTTGGCGCGGATGTAGGCCAGCGCGGCGTACCACTTGTAATGCATCAAACGCGCTTCCTGCTCCAGCGCATGGTCGGGCCAACGGATGTGCAGGCCGCCGGGCGGCATCTGGAAGTCGGTGGGAATGACGATGTTGACCCGCTCCGGATCGATCATCGCGGTGGCGCTGGATTCGACGATCTCCTGGATCGTCTTCATGCCCGACCACACGCCCGAGAAGCGGCTCATCGCAAACGCATGGATGCCCAGGTCCAGAATCTCCTGCACCGTGGTCGGGAAGAACACCGGCGTGCCGCAGGCTTTGAAGATGTGGTCGCTCTGATGCGCGGCCGTGGAGCTCTTGGAGATGTGGTCGTCGCCGGCTACCGCGATCACGCCGCCGAACTCCGTCGTGCCGGCCATGTTGGCGTGTTTGAACACGTCGGAGCAGCGGTCCACGCCCGGCCCCTTGCCGTACCAGATGCCGAACACGCCGTCGAACTTGTTGGTGCCGGGCGGCGAGAAGCCCAGCTGCTGCGTGCCCCACAGCGCGGTGGCGGCCAGCTCTTCGTTCACGCCGGGCTGGAACACGATGTTCTGCGCCTTGAGGAACTTGCTGGCTTTCCACAAGGCTTGGTCGTAACCACCGAGCGGCGAGCCGCGGTAGCCGCTGATGAAGCCGGCGGTGTTCTTGCCAGCCTGCTGGTCGCGCAAGCGCTGCAGCATGGGGAGCTTGACCAGGGCTTGAACGCCGCTCATGAAGGCTCGGCCATAGTCCAGGCTGTATTTGTCGTCGAGCGTGACCGTCTCTAAAGCTTTGCGGATGTGTTCAGGCAGTGGGGCATTCATTGCGTTCCCCCTTGCTCGACGCCAAATCCAGCGCGCCCGGCTATGCCGTTCGCCTGATATTTGTGCCTTCGGCGCAACCCGCTTTGCAGGTTGTCGTCGAGCGTGACCGTCTCTAAAGCTTTGCGGATGTGTTCAGGCAGTGGGGCATTCATTGCGTTCCCCCTTGCTCGACGCCAAATCCAGCGCGCCCGGCTACGCCGTTCGCCTGATATGTGTGCCTTCGGCGCAACCCGCTTTGCGGGTTGTCGTCCAGGGTTACCGTTTCCAGGGCCTTGCGGATGTGTTCAGGCAGGGGTGCATTCATGCTTCGTGGGTCTCCAGATATTTATGACCACCTTGTGGGTGGATTGCGGTCTTTGCCGCGCCGGTACGGGGCGCGTCGCCACTTTGATCAGCTTGGTTATCGGGGCAAAGTGTATGCCTCATGCGCGGATATGTCTTTGCGTTTGATGCCCGTTTTAACCTTGTGCGAGAAAGGATCTTGCGCAAAAGTCTAGAATTTAGAAATGCTGGACAAGTTTGACATCGCCATCCTGAATGAACTGCAGGCCAACGGCCGCCTCACCAATGCAGACCTTGCGCAACGCGTGGGCCTGAGCGCGGCGCCCTGCTGGCGTCGGGTGCGGGCGCTGGAGGAGTCGGGCTACATCCTCGGCTACCACGCCGAGATCGACCGGCAGAAGATCGGCCTGGGCGTGCTGGCCTTCGTGCGCATCGACGCCGACCGCAATACCGGCGACGTGCTGCGCGAGATGGAAGAGGCCATCAAGAAGATCCCCGAGGTGGTGGCCTGCCACTACATCAGCGGCGCCGGCACCTTCGAGCTGCAGGTGGTGGCGCGCGACCTCGACGTGTTTTCGCAGTTTGCGCG
>JAQGMQ010000720.1 GCA_028292305.1 Rhodoferax sp. | reverse complement strand
ACGCGGGCACGTTCCTGGTCGAGCCGGCGCGCTTCCAGCTGCCAGATCAACACTGCCGATAACAGCGACGACAGCAGCAGCACCAGCCATGTCAACCGGCGCGGCCGGCCGCTGCGCGGCAGGCTGGCCGCACCGGCGGACGCTGGCGTGGCGTCCACAGCCGGCGGCAATGGGCGCCAACGCGAGAGCAGGCGGGCCAGCATCAGCCCGCCGCGACCCGCGCCTGCCACTCGGAGGCCGATGGCCAGGCCATGCCGTTGGCGGCCACGCCGCGCGCCGCACGGATGCCGCGCAGCACGGCCAGCGCGGTGACCTCGGCCACCAGCACGCTCAGCACCGCCATGTCGGCGCTGCGGCCCGCCGCACCGGTGCCCAGCGCGAAAAGGGTGTCGCCGTCGGACATCGTGTGCACCGGGTTGATGCTGCGGGCCAGGCCGTCGTGGGCCACCTGCGCCAGGCGGTGGGCCTGGGCCTTGGTCAGCACGGCGTCGGTGGCAACCACGCCGATGGTGGTGTTGGTGCCGGCCAGCGGCGAACGCGGCGCCAGGCCGGCCAGCACGGCGCGGCGCGTGTCCTGCAGGCCATTGCCGTCGGTCGTACGGGCCCCTGCGACCACCGCGCCAGTGGCCGGGTCGACCACATCGCCGACCGCGTTGCAGGCCACCAGCGCGCCGACGGTGATGCCGTCCACACACAACGAAGCCGTGCCGATGCCGCCCTTCATGGCCCGGGCAATGCCGTAGAGCTTGCCCACCAGTGCCCCGGCACCGGCGCCCACGCTGCCTTCATCCGGCGGGTTGCGGCTGGCGGCCTGGCAGGCGCGGTAGCCGGCTTCGGCGTCGGGCCGCACACGCGGGTCGCCGACGGGCAGGTCGAACAACACCGCGGCGGGCACGATGGGGACCAGGCCATAACCGACCTGCAGGCCTATGCCTTGTTCTTCGAGCCAGCGCATCACGCCGGCCGCTGCGTCCAGACCCCAGGCGCTGCCGCCCGACAGCAGCACGGCATGCGCCTGCTGGACGAGGTTGCTGGGGTGCAGCAGATCGGTTTCACGCGTGCCCGGCGCCGCGCCGCGCACGTCGACACCGGCCACGGCGCCCGCGCGGGCGATGACCACGCTGCAGCCGGTGGGCCGGCGGCTGTCGGTGAAGTGGCCGACCTCGATGCCGGCGACGTCGGTGATTGCGCTGGTGCGGGACACGGTGGCGTGCGGCGGCAACAGGGAAGCGGCGGAAGCCGGGAAAGCCGGGGAGGACGGAGGGCTGGTCGGCATTGCGGCGATTATCGCCCGCAAGGCTTTTTGCAAAGCGCGGATTTGCAGGCTTTGCCGGTAGGCGCAAGGCCCGCCTGCAGCATGGGCCAGGCCGGCGCGCAGCCGGTCAGGGCACCAGCAGGGCGTTGACGGCCTGCAGGTCTTCGGGCTTCAGCGTGCCGTTGGCCTGGCGCAGGCGCAGGCTGCCCACCAGCACGTCGTAACGCGCCCGGGCCAGGTCGCGCTTGGTCTGGTAGAGCTGGCTTTGCGAATTCAG
The DNA here is from genome assembly GCA_028292305.1 of Rhodoferax sp. GTDB lineage: Bacteria > Pseudomonadota > Gammaproteobacteria > Burkholderiales > Burkholderiaceae_C > Rhodoferax_B. Next base: position 3,174 of record JAQGMQ010000720.1, on the reverse strand, counting down.
CACGTCGATGTTGATGCGCACGCCGACCTGGTAGCCGAGCTTGTTGGCGTCGAGCGCGATCTGGCTCGACGCTTCGGCTGCCTCGAGCGCCTTGATCTGGCCCAGCCCCGACAACACGCCGTAGAAGGCCGTACGCGTGGCCTGGCTCACGTTGCGGCGCGTGGCCTCCAGATCGGCCTGGGCCTTCTGTTCGAGCGAAAGCGTTTCGCGGATGCGGTTCTGAATGGCGAAGCCGGCGAACAGCGGCAAGGTCAGCTGCACACCGACGCTGGTGTTGTTGTAGCGCGAAGGGTCGAACGAGGTGGCCGATCCGTTCGGGTTGCGCGACACGTTGAAGCCCGCGGTGAGGTCGATGGTGGGCTTGTTGCCGGCCTCGGCCTTCCTGGTTTCGAGCCGCGCCACGTCGAGCGCCGTCAGCGCCTGAATCACGGCCGGGTGGCTGGTCTCGGCGGTGCTCACCCAGCCGTTGATGTCCTGCGCCTGCAGGCTCGGCAACGCCGCCCGTGCCAGCAGCGGATTGGGCTGCGCGTTGACGCGGCTCACCAACTGGTCGAGCAACAGCTTCTTGACGCGCAGGTCGTTGTCGGCGGCGATCTCCTGGGCGATCACCAGGTCGTAGCGGGCCTGGGCTTCGCGCGAGTCGGTGATGGTCGAGGTGCCGACTTCGAAGTTGCGTTTGGCCGAGGCCAGCTGCTCGGCCACGGCCGTCTTCTGGGCGCGAACGAAGGTCAGGCTGTCGGCTGCGGCCAGCACGTCGAAGTAAGCCTGGCTGACGCGCAGCACCAGGTCCTGTTCGGCCGAGATCAATTGCGCCTGCGCCAGGTCGACGAGCTTCTTGCCCTGCTCGTAACTGGCCCAGTTGGCCGGCCGGTACAGCGGCTGCGACGCGTTCACGCCGGCGGTCTGCGCGGTGTAGGCGCGCTGGTACGAAGGATCGTGGTTGTCGAAGAAGTTGCGCGTGATGCCGACGCCCAGGTTGGCGGCGGGCAGGATGGCGGCCTTGGCCTGGTCGGCCCGGGCCAGGTCGGCATCGTACTGCGCGCGGGCCGACTGGTAGGTGGCGTCGCTGGCACGTGCGGCGTCGTACAGTTCGATCAGGCTTTGCGCCCGGGTCGCTGCCGGGAAAGCCGCCAGCGCCATGGGTACCGCGAACGAGAGGGTGACAAGACGGAAGCTGCGCATGGACATCCTTTGGACGCGGTAACGGGAAGAGGGCGCTTTGGCGGGCGCCAGGCCGGGAAAGGCGTTCGGTGGAGCTTCAGGCACGGGTCACCGCGGGGCAGGGCCAGGGAATTCAGTAGCGCGGCACGGCGGGGTCGCGCTGCAGGGACCAGGCGTCGATGCCACCGGCCAGATTCACCACGTTTTCAAAACCGTTTTGCGCCAGGAAATGCGCCACCCGCTGGCTGCGTGCGCCGTGGTGGCAGAGACAGGCGATGGGCTGAGTCGGGTCCAGCTCGGCCAGCCGCGCCGGAATGTCGTTCATGGGGATGGCGACCAGGGTGAAGCCATCGGGCCGCACGCTCGCGGTCTGCAGTTCCCAGGGTTCACGCACGTCCAGCACCAGGGGCGGCACCGGGGCGGCCGCACCCTCCAACCAGGTTGAGAGATCGGAGGGGTTGAGTTGGGCGATCATGAAATTGCGTGCAGATGAGAGGAGCGTAAGTGAGTGTAAATCGAGCGATGCAGCCGCACAACCGGAAGCGCTTCAGAAGCTGAAGGCCGACGGTTCCGGGAAGTTCAGGAGCCGGGGTGCGTCGGTGTCCCAGGGCTGCACCGTGCCGAACGCGGCTTCGCCGGTGCGGGTGATGAAGGTGGCGCGCAACACAGGGTCCTGGCCGACGACGGCAAACAGGCGGCCGCCTACCTTGAGCTGCGCCAGGATGGCGGCCGGCACTTCGGCCACCGAGCCACTCAGCACGATCACGTCGAACGGGCCGTCGGCCGCCGCACCCTTGGCGCCATCGCCCTGGCGCACTTCCACGTTGTGGATGCCGGCCTTCTGCAGGTTGGCGCGGGCCAGCGTGACCAGTTCGGGCACGAGTTCAAGCGTCAACACCTGTTGCGCACGGTGGGCCAGCAGGGCGGCCATGTAGCCCGAGCCGGCGCCGACTTCCAGCACCTTGTCGTGTTTTTGCACCTGCAGATCCTGCAGCGCGCGGGCTTCGACGCGCGGCGACAACATGCACTGGCCGCCGGGCAACGGGGTTTCCATGTCGACGAAGGCAAACGCCTGCTGCGCCGGCGGCAGAAACTGCTCGCGCTTCACGACCGCCAGCAGCTCCAGCACCGCCTGTTCCAGCACGTCCCATGGGCGGATCTGCTGTTCGATCATGTTGAAGCGGGATTGTTCGAGCGGGCTGAGGATGGTCATGGTGGTGGGGCGTGTATCAGGGGCAACGTGGGGCAAACCCCGTCATTTTAGAGGCCGGCAATGCGCTTCTGGCCGGGCGTGGCCAAATTGGCACACCTCGGCGGTAAAGGCCTGGCAAAGATCAGCCACATCAGAAACGGGCCACCAACAGACCCAGCCATTCCCGCAACACCCGCTGCGAGCCCAGCAGGCCGTGCAGCGACGGCAGCCATTCGAGCAAGGCGCGCTGCTGCGGCACGGTGAAGGCGGTGGGCGCGGGCAGCACGTCGAAGCCGGCCTGTTCGAAGGCCAGCACCGAGCGCGGCATGTGCCAGCTGCTGGTGACCAGGGCAATGCGGCGCACGCCGTCCTGCTTCAGGACGCCGAACATCTTCTGCGCGTTTTCCACCGTGTCGCGCGACTGGTCGTCGACCCAGCGCAGCGGCACGCCGTAGTCGCCGGCCGTGAAGCGCCGCGAGACTTCGCCTTCGGATGGCATGGCCTCACCCTGGGCGGCCCAACCCACGCCGCCGGCAAACGCCAGCGGGAGCTTGGAGGCGCGGGCCAGCCAGGCGCCATAACGCAGCCGCGCCGCCGCGTCCGCCGTGGGTTGGGCCGCGCCGTATTCGGGCGCCGCGGGCAGGATGCCGCTGCCGAGCACCACGATGGCCTGGATCTGCCGCGCCTGCAACGTGGCCGCCGCCGTGGCCGGTACCAGCGCCACGCTTTGCGGCAACAGGTGCTGCGCTAGGCCGATGGCCACCGCATTGCAGCTCAGCAACCACAGGCCGCCGAGCGAGACCACGATAAACACATGGCCG
>JAQGMQ010000898.1 GCA_028292305.1 Rhodoferax sp. | reverse complement strand
GATCAGGATGAACGAGAACTCGCCGATCTGCGCGAGGCTGGCCGACACCGTGAGCGCGGTGTTCAGCGGATAACGGAAGGCCAGCACCAAGAGACCCGCCGCGAGCGACTTGCCAACCACGATGATGCCGACCACGGCCAGCACCTGCAGCGGCCGCTCCACCAGCACCCAGGGGTCGAACAACATGCCGACCGATACGAAGAACAACACCGCGAAAGCGTCGCGCAGCGGCAAGGATTCCTCGGCTGCGCGGTGGCTGAATTCGGACTCGCGCATCACCATGCCCGCGAAGAACGCGCCCAGCGCAAACGACACGCCGAACAGGGCCGTCGAACCGAAGGCGATGCTGACCGCGGCGGCGACCACACACAGCGTGAACAGCTCGCGCGAGCCGGTGCGTTGCACCTGCCACAGCACCCAAGGAAAGAAGCGCCGCCCCACCACCAGCATCAGCGCGATGAAGCCGCCGACCTGCAGCACCTTCAGGCCCAGCGTGCGCCACAGCGACGCCATGTCGGTATCGGCATTGCCGGACAACCACCCGCCCAGCGGCGGCAGCAGCACCAGCACCAGCACCATGGCCAGGTCTTCGACCACCAGCCAGCCCACGGCGATGCGGCCGTTGAAGCTGTCGAGCACGCCGCGCCCCTCGAGCGCGCGCAGCAGCACCACAGTGCTGGCCACCGACAGCGACAGCCCGAACACCAGCGCGCCGCCGAGGTTCCAGCCCCACCAGTGGGCCAGGCCCATGCCGAGCGCGGTGGCCACCGTCATCTGCACCACGGCACCGGGCACGGCGATCTTGCGCACGGCCAGCAGGTCGTCGAGCGAGAAGTGCAGGCCCACGCCGAACATCAGCAACATCACGCCGATCTCCGAGAGCTGGCTGGCGATGCTCGCATCGGCGACGAAGCCCGGCGTGAACGGCCCGATCACCACGCCGGCCAGCAGGTAACCCACCAGCGCCGGCAGCTTGATGCGCATCGCCAGAAAACCGAAGACCAGGGCCAGGCCCAGGCCGGCGGCGATGGTGCTGATCAGGGAGACGCTGTGGGGCATGCGCGGAGGGCCTTTCCTGCGGAGACGGTGGTGATGGGTCGGTGGGCCAATTTACTATAAAGCCCGACAGCCACACGCATTGCCGCGGATTGACCCGGTATCGTCTTGCGCGTTCGCCCGGCGGGAGAAGGTAGTGAGGGGACACGGCGGTTCGGGCTTGCCGACTGCCCGCCCCCACCCCGGCCCTCCCCCGCGGGGGGAGGGAGCGGACTTCAACGGCCGATCAGCGCGGCTTGCGGCGGCGCGCGGTGTTGGCGCACACCAGGGCCAGGCCCAGGAACACCAGGGCCACCGAGCCGGGCTCCGGCACTTCGACGGCCATCTGGTACGGGCCGAAGCTGCTGCTGTTCAGGTTGTAGCCCAACGCCGCGCTGTAGTTGGCCTGGCCGGCCACGCCGAGGGCCGACAAGTCATCGGACCATGACCAGAACACGTCGTTGGCGCTGGCCGATGCGATCTCGATCCAGTAGGTGGTGTTGGCCGCCAGCTCGAAGGCGGTGACGGGTGCGAAGGTGTAGGCCGCAAAGGCGCCGGCCGCCACGCCGGCGCTGGACAGGCTGCCCAGCGACACCAGTTCGGCACCGGGTGCGTTCACGCCGTTGGCGTGCAGGCTGATCTGCAGGCTGCCGACGATGTCGCTGCTGAAGTTGGCCAGCAGCGCCTTCACGCCGGTCAACATGCCCGAGCCGTTGGCGCCGGTGTTGAACGAGTTGGCGATCGGGCCGTAGCTGTACAGCGGGTCGGAGCCGACCTGCGCTGTGCCGAGGTTGTCGTACACCGGGCTGGCCTGCGCGGCCGGCGTGGCGGTGATGCAGAGGGCCACCGCGGCGGCCAGCGAGAGTTTTTTCAGATGGAACAACATGGGCATCCTGGAGTCTTTGAAGGGTGGAAGGCGTGGTTCACAGCAAGGGGTCGCTGACGCCGTCGGCGCCGGTTTCCACATGGCCTGCAAACTGCGCGAAGAAGCGCGGGTCGGTGCTGGCCGTCACGGCCAGGTCGTACCAGCGGCCTGTGGTCTGCAGCGACCAGTCGGACCGGTAGCTGCCGCCCGGCGCCACCGTCTGGTGCGAGGTGGCGTTGGTGTAGCGGTCGGTCACGGTGACCACGGTCGCGGCCGTGCCGGCATTCGTCACCACCAACGACAGCCCGCCGCCGATCGGGTCGTACAGCGTGCGGCCCACCAGCTTGGCGGCCGCGGCTTCGACGCTGCCGGCAAACGCGCGGTAGAAGCCGTTCGGGCCGTGCACCGCCAGGTCGTAGCTGCCGTTGGCCGGGGCGGTCCAGGTGTCGCTGAGCGACTTGCCGTTTTCCACGGTGTAGCCCCAGGGGCCGGTGGCGCTGGCCGACGTGGCCAGTGCCGTGCCGTTGGCGGTGCGCACGTGCAGCCAGGCGCCGGCCTTGCCGGTGTTGCTGAAGGTGACGCTGAACGTGGCGTTGCCGGGCAGCGGCTGCCAGTCGACCTGCAGTTCGTACGGCAGCGCGCGGGCCAGGCGCTGGCCGGGCTCCTGCACCGGCATGACCTGGTTGGCCGGCAGCGCGGGCACGTAGGTCGCGTATTTCTTGCCGGCCACGATGTCGGCCTGTGGTGCGGCCAGCGCGGTGGTGCTGGGCAGGCGCGCGGCTGCGGCGTTCGACATCGAGAAGTCGAGCGTGGTGGTGAGGTCGCCGCAGACGGCGCGGCGCCATGGCGTGATGTTGGGCTCGATCACACCGAAGCGCTTTTCGATGAAACGGATGATGGAGGTGTGGTCGAAGGTCTGCGAATTCACCCAGCCGCCCTTGCTCCATGGCGAGATCACCAGCATCGGTACGCGGGCGCCCAGGCCGTAGGGGCCGGCCACGTAGCTCGCGTTGGTGCCCGCGCCGGGGTAGAGCTCGTTGGCCGTGCTCACCGTCGACTGGCCCTGTGCCGGCGACATCGGCGCCGTGGGCGCGACGATGTGGTCGAAGAAGCCGTCGTTCTCGTCGAAGCAGATGATGAACACGGTGCTGGCCCACACCGCCGGGTTCGACGTGAGGGCGTTCAACACGTTCTGGATGTACCACATGCCGTAGCTGGTGGGCCAGTTCGAGTGTTCGCTGTAGGCCTCGGGCGCGGCGATCCACGACACCTGCGGCAGCGTGTTGTTCATCACGTCGTTCTTGAGCTGGTCGAAGAACGTGCCGTTGCCGAACGCGCCGCCGTTGAGCATGTTGGTGCCGGTACGGGCCTTGTCGTACAGCGGGGAGCCGGGCTGGGCCGTGCGGTACTGGTTGAAGTACAGCAGCGAGTTGTCGCCGTAGTTGCCGATGTAGGGGTTCTTGCTGTCCCAGCCCCAGCTGCCGCCGGCGTCCAGCCCATGGCCGATGTCCTGGTAGATCTTCCACGAGATGCCGGCGTTCTGCAGGCGCTCGGGGTAGGTGGTCCAGCCGTAGCCGGCTTCGGCGTTGTTGACCACCGGGCCGTTCGGCGCCGTGCCGTTGCCGGCATTGCCGCCGCTGGTGTTCAGCGGGATCACGCCGGGCGTGCTGCCGGTGTTGGTAGTGTTGATGCCGCCAGGCAGCGTGCCGTTCTGCCCGCACCAGCCCGACCACAGGTAGTAGCGGTTCGGATCGGTCGACGCCATGATCGAGCAGTGGTAGGCGTCGCAGATGGTGAAGGCGTCGGCCAGCGCGTAGTAGAACGGGATGTCGGCGCGTTGCAGGTAGGCCATGGTGCTCTTGCCCTTGGCCGGCACCCAGCGGTCGTTGTGGCCCTGGTTCCAGGCGGCATGCGCGTCCGACCAGCCATGCGGCAGGCCCGTCAGAAACTGCTGACCGAGGTTGGCTTCGGTCGGGTGGAACGGCATGATGGTGTTGGGCATTTGCGGCACGCCCTGGCTGTTCACGTTGGGCTGCTGGAACACCGAATTGCCCGAGCCATACAGCTTCACCGCGCGTGGATCGCTGAAGCCGCGCACACCGCGCAGCGTGCCGAAGTAATGGTCGAAGGAACGGTTTTCCTGCATCAGCACGACGATGTGCTTCACGTCTTCGATGGTGCCGGTGCCGCCCGCGGCGGGTATGGCCAGGGCCTGCTTGATGCTGTCGGGCAGGACGGCGGTGGCGCCCAGGCCGGCCAGGCCGCGCAGGATGGCGCGGCGGTCTATCGTGGTCATTTGAACTTCCTCGTGTTGGATTGCTTGTTGGAACCTCCGCTGGATTGTGTGGACGCGATATTGCAGCAGCATGTCAGCCGCCGGAGACATGCAGGCATGAAAAAACCCGCACGCGGCGGGTTGATTCATCGAAGCCGACGCCTCTGCGCCAGCTGCCGAAAAGGCTTAGCCCATGTGCAGGCCGCCGTTGACCGAGAAGTCAGCACCGGTTGAATAGCCGCCTTCTTCGGACGCCAGCCAGGCAATGATGGAAGCGATCTCTTCCGGCTTGCCCAGGCGCTTCACCGGGATGGTGGCGACGATCTTGTCGAGCACTTCCTGGCGGATGGCCTTGACCATGTCGGTGCCGATGTAGCCCGGGCTCACGGTGTTGACCGTCACGCCCTTGTTGGCCAGCTCTTGCGCCAGCGCCATGGTGAAGCCGTGCATGCCGGCCTTGGCAGCCGAGTAGTTGGTCTGGCCGGCCTGGCCCTTTTCACCGTTCACCGAGCTGATGTTGATGATGCGGCCGAAGCCCTTTTCCACCATGTCGCCGACGACCTGCTTGGTCACGTTGAACATGCTGTTGAGGTTGGTCTCGATGACCGCGTCCCAGTCTTCGCGCGTCATCTTCAGGAACATGCGGTCCTTGGTGATGCCGGCGTTGTTGACCAGCACGTCGATGGTGCCGTGTTCAGCCTTGGTCTTGGTGAAGGCCTCGACGGTGGATTCCCATGCGCCGACATTGCCGACGGATGCATAGAACGTGTAGCCCAACGCCGCCTGCTCGGCGATCCATTTGTTGAAGTCGCGGGTGGGGCCGCAACCGGCGATGACTTTGAAGCCGTCCTTGTGCAGACGCTGGCAGATGGCGGTCCCGATCCCGCCCATACCCCCGGTGACGTACGCTACTTTTTGGCTCATGGTGTGTTCCTCTTGCTCTCTTGAAATAATCGAATGGACGGATGGCTGTACACACTGCGGTGCCGCGCATCCGTCAGGGGCCGATGGTTCCTCCCTTCGGCCTCCGTCGCCAATTGTGTTCGCTAAATCAGCGTTCGATAGTTAGGGCAACTCCCATGCCGCCACCGATACACAGCGAGGCGATCCCCTTCTTTGCATCGCGGCGCGCCATTTCGTGCAGCAGCGTGACCAAAATGCGGCAGCCGGATGCACCAATAGGGTGACCAATGGCAATCGCGCCGCCGTTCACGTTGACCTTGCTCGTGTCCCAACCCATTTCGTTGTTCACGGCGCAGGCTTGTGCAGCAAAGGCTTCGTTGATTTCCAGCAGGTCGAGATCCTGTGGTTTCCAGCCGGCGCGGGCCAGCGCTTTTTGCGCGGCGGGCACCGGGCCCATGCCCATGATGGCCGGGTCGAGGCCGACGGTGGCAAAGCTGGCGATGCGGCCCATCGGCGTGAGGCCGAGCGACGCGGCCTTCTTGGCCGTCATGACCATCACCGCGGCCGCGCCGTCGTTGATGCCCGAGGCATTGCCCGCGGTCACGCCGCCGGCCTTGTCGAACGCGGGGCGCAAGCCGGCCAGGGCTTCGGCGGTGGTCTTCTTGTTGATGAATTCGTCGTTGGCGAAAACGATGGGGTCACCCTTCTTCTGCGGAATGGTGAACGGCATGATCTCGTCCTTGAACTTGCCGGCTTCCTGGGCCGCCGCCGCCTTCTGCTGGCTGGCCAGGGCCAGCGCGTCCTGCATCTCGCGGGTGATGCCGTATTTCTTGGCCACGTTCTCGGCGGTGATGCCCATGTGGTACTGGTTGTACACGTCCCACAGGCCGTCGGTGATCATGGAGTCGATCATCTTCCAGTCGCCCATGCGCTGCCCGTCGCGCGAGCCCAGCAGCACGTGGGGCGCCGCGCTCATGTTCTCTTGTCCACCGGCGATGACAATCTCGCTGTCGCCCCAGGCCACGGCCTGTGCCGCCAGCATAACCGACTTCAGGCCGGAGCCGCAAACAGCGTTGTTCGTCAGGCCGGGCGTGGCCTGCTGGAGTCCGCTCTTGATGACCGACTGGCGCGCCGGGTTCTGGCCCGAGCCCGCGGCCAGCACCTGGCCCAGGATGACTTCGCCGATCTGCTCTGCCGCCACGCCGCTGCGCGACAGCACTTCCTTGATGATGGCCGCGCCGAGTTCGGTGGCGGGGATCTTGGCGAGGCTTCCGCCGAATTTGCCGACCGCGGTGCGGGCTGCTGAAACGATGACGATGTCTTCCATGGTGTGCTCCTTGGGTTGTTGCTGGTAGGTGTGGGCCGGGTCCATCTCGTGATCAGAGATCCGGTCCGTCTTCTTGTCGCATGGCGTGTGTTGGCTTCACCCCAGATTCACTGCATTCTTGTTTTTTTGAAACGCTGTTGGCGTTGTGAGGTCTTTGCGCCGGCCTGTGGTTCAGGCCTTTGCCTTCACGTAGCGGCCGGGTGCCGGCTCGATGGCTTTGTATTTGCCTTTGCCGTACGTGACGGGCGCCGCGATCTGCTTGCCGGCGTGGCCCTTGAGCCAGGTCGACCAGTCGGTCCACCAGCTGCCCGGGTGTTCGGTGGCACCGGCCAGCCAGTCCTGCACGCCGGCCGGGAACTTGGCCGAGGTGCTGGTCCAGTGGCTGCGTTTGTTTTTCGCGGGCGGGTTGATCACGCCGGCGATGTGGCCCGACGCGCCCATCACGAAACGCTTCTTGCCCGGCAGGTACTGCGTGGACGCATAAGCCGCGTTGATCGGGACGATGTGGTCTTCGCGCGAGCCATAGATGTAGGCCGGCGCGTCCACCTTGGACAGGTCGATCTGCTCGCCGCAGACCGTGGCCTTGCCGGCTTCGATGAGCCGGTTTTCCAGGTAGGTGTTGCGCAGGTACCAGGCGTAGAACGGCCCGGGCAGATTGGTGGCGTCGCTATTCCAGTAGAGCAGGTCGAACGGCGGCGGGGTTTCGCCCTTCAGGTAGTTGCCCACGACGTAGTTCCAGACCAGGTCGTTGGGCCGCAGGAACGCGAATGTCGATGCCAACTCCTGGCCCTTGAGCATGCCGCCGCGTGTCGGGCTGTCCTTGCCGATCGTCATCTCGCGCAGGCGAACCGATCCTTCGTCGACAAAAATATCGAGCACGCCCGTGTCGCTGAAATCGAGGAAGGCCGTGAG
>JAQGMQ010000886.1 GCA_028292305.1 Rhodoferax sp. | reverse complement strand
GAGAGCAATTGCTGCAAGCCTTCGACGGCCTGCTGCAGCCCGGCCGCTTCAAGGACTACGGCCCGAACGGTCTGCAGGTCGAGGGCAAACCCGAGGTGACGAAGATCGTCTCCGGCGTCACGGCAAGCCGCGCCCTGATCGAAGCCGCCATCGCCGCCGGGGCCGACGCGATCTTCGTGCACCACGGGCTTTTCTGGCGTGGCCAGAGCGGCACCGTCACCGGCTGGATGAAGCAGCGCCTGGCCTTGCTGCTGGCACACGACATCAATCTTTTTGCCTACCACCTGCCACTGGACGCGCATCCCACGCTGGGCAACAACGCCCAGCTCGGGCTGCAACTCGGCTTGGTTGCGAACGCCGACGGCGGGCGCTTCGGCGACCAGGACCTGGGCTGGCTCGGCGGCCGTAGCGATGGCGGCACGTTCGCAAGCGCCGACGCGCTGGCGAAACATGCCGCATCGGTGCTGGGCCGGCCCGTCACGCTGGTCAATACCTTCGCCGGCCCGGTGCAGCGGATCGCCTGGTGCACGGGCGGTGCGCAGGGCTACTTCGAAGCGGCCATCGCCGCGGGCGCGCAGGTCTACATCACCGGTGAAATCTCCGAGCCACAGGCCCACTACGCGCGGGAATGCGGCGTGGCCTTCATCGCCTGCGGACACCACGCCAGCGAACGCTACGGCGCGCCGGCTGTCGCGGCCGAAGTGGCGGCGCAGTTGGGCATTGCGCACAGCTTCATCGACATCGACAACCCCGCCTGACGGCAACAGCCGCACCGCCATGAATTTGCCACTTGCCATCACCCTCGGCGACCCCGCCGGCATCGGCCCCGAGATCATCGCCAAGACGTTTCGCGATGCGGCCGCGCTGACGCAGGGCTGCTTCGTCGCGGGTGATGTGGGCGCCGTGCGACGGGCTGCGCAGCTGTTGGCCGGGCCCGGATGGCCGGCTCTGCCGGTCGCCGAAATCACGTCCCCGGCGCAAGTCTTCGAGGTGCCGCCGAACTGCATTCCCGTGTTGCAGGTGACGGCGCCCCTGGGTGGCATCGCCATCGGCCAGATAAGTGCCGAAGCGGGCAGGGCGGCCGCCGACGCAGTCACCTGGGCGGCGCGGGCGGCGCTGCGCGGCGAGATCGCGGCGCTGGTCACGGCCCCGCTGCACAAGGAGGCACTGGCCGCCGCGGGCGTGGCGTATCCGGGCCACACCGAGCTGCTGCAGGCCGAGGCCGCGGCGCATCTGGGCCGCAAGATCGCCGACGTGCCCGTGCGCATGATGTTGGCCAACGACGAGTTGCGCACGGTGCTGGTCAGCATCCACATGGCGCTGCGCCAGGCGATCGACGCTGTCACCTTCGACAACGTGTTGCAGACGCTGCGCATCACCGACGCCGCGCTGCGGACCACGCTCGGGCGGCGCCCGCGCATCGGCGTGGCCGGGCTGAATCCGCATGCGGGAGAGGGCGGGCTGTTCGGCCGGGAGGAGATCGACACCATCGTGCCGGCGCTGCAGGCCGGGCTGGCCGAGGGGCTCGACGTGCATGGCCCGTTTGCGCCCGACACCATCTTCATGCGCGCCCGCGCCAAGGCGGGGCAGGCCGGTGAATTCGACGTGGTGGTGGCGATGTACCACGACCAGGGACTGATTCCGGTGAAGTACCTTGGGGTGGACAAAGGCGTGAACGTCACGCTGGGCCTGCCGCTGGTGCGCACCAGCCCCGACCACGGCACGGCTTTCGACATTGCCGGCACCGGCCGGGCCGATGCCGCCAGCCTGATCGAAGCGCTGCGGATGGCGCGGCGCCTGGCAGGCGTCGATTCGCTTTAGGCGGAGATCAGACCGGGCGTTTCAGGTTGTCGCGGATTTCGCGCAACAACAGGATGTCTTCCGGCGTGGCGGCCACCGCAGCCGGTGCCTCGACCTGGTTGCGCTTGAGGCGGTTGATCTGCTTGACCATCAGGAAAATGATGAACGCCAGAATGATGAAGTTGACCGCGACGGTGATGAAATTGCCATAGGCCAGCACCGGCACGCCAGCTTTCTTCAGGTCGGCCAGGTTCATCGCCGTGCCCGGTGGCGCGGTGCCCAGCACCACGAACCAGCTTGAAAAATCAAGCTTGCCGAACACCAGGCCCACCACGGGCATGATCAGGTCGGCAACGACCGAGTCCACGATCTTGCCGAACGCGCCGCCGATGATCACACCCACGGCCAGGTCGATGACGTTGCCCTTGACCGCGAATTCCCTGAATTCCTGCACCATTCCCATACTTGTTCCTTGACGTTGGTTGTCCGAAGTGGTGGCCTATTGTCCACACAAAACGTGCGTACCGGCACTGGACAGCAGCCGTTTCGTTGAGTTCGGTGTAGGCGCTCAGCTACAATCCGAGGTTGACCCCAACAGCGATGATCATTGAGGATTTCCCCCATGAGTGAGACCCAAGTCGACACCAGCAAAAGGACGTGGATGATCGCGTCCGGCTGTGCCGGTGCCGTAGGCGGTGTGGCCGTAGCCGTCCCCTTCGTCAGCACGTTCAGTCCTTCGGAAAAAGCCCGCGCCGCCGGTGCCGCCGTCGAAGTCGACATCTCCGCGCTCAAGCCGGGTGAGAAACTGACCGTCGAATGGCGTGGCAAGCCGGTGTGGATCGTCAGGCGCACGCCTGAGCAGGTCGCCAACCTGCCCAAGAACGACCCGCTGTTGGCCGACCCCAAATCCGAACGCAAGCCGAACGAGCTCACGCCGGTCTACGCGCGCAACGAAGGCCGTTCGATCAAGCCTGAAATCTTCGTCGCCGTAGGCATCTGCCCGCACCTGGGTTGCTCGCCGTCCGACCGTTTCCAGACCGGTGCCCAGCCTTCGCTGCCCGATTCCTGGGAAGGCGGCTTCCTGTGCCCTTGCCATGGTTCGACCTTCGACATGGCTGGCCGTGTCTTCAAGAACAAGCCCGCGCCCGACAACCTGGAGGTGCCGCAGCATATGTTCCTGTCGGACAGCCGCCTGTTGATCGGCGAAGACAAGAAGGCTTGAGGCAAAAACACCATGGCTGAATTCAAGGAAATCTCCCCCAACGCCGCCACCAGCGCCAAGCTCACCAACTGGTTCGAGAACCGTTTCCCAACGGCTTTCGACGCCTACCGCGTGCACATGGCCGAGTACTACGCGCCGAAGAACTTCAACTTCTGGTATGTGTTCGGTTCGCTGGCGCTGCTGGTGCTGGTCATCCAGATCGTCACCGGCATCTTCCTGGTGATGCATTACAAGCCGGACTCCAACATGGCTTTCGCCTCGGTCGAGTACATCATGCGCGACGTGCCCTGGGGCTGGCTGGTGCGCTACATGCACTCCACCGGCGCCTCGGCGTTCTTCGTGGTGGTGTACCTGCACATGTTCCGTGGCCTGATCTACG
>JAQGMQ010000865.1 GCA_028292305.1 Rhodoferax sp. | reverse complement strand
AAGCCCTTGATGGTGATGGCCCTGGTGGCGCTGGCCTTGAACGTGGTGCTGAACGCGGTGCTGGTGTTCGGCCGCTTCGGCCTGCCGCGCCTGGGCGGCGTGGGCTGTGCCTGGGCGACGGTGCTGTGCCTGTGGTTCGAGCTTGCATCGGCCGTGTGGTGGATGCGCCGCTCGCCGGCCTACCGCGCGACCTGGCCGCTCGGCCGCTTCGAGCCGCCGCACTGGCCCGAGATCCGCGCACTGCTGAAGCTGGGGGTGCCGATCGGCATCACGTTTTTTGCCGAGACGTCGGCCTTCAGCCTGATCGCGCTGCTGGTCGCCGGCTTTGGCACCACGGTGGTGGCGGCTCACCAGATCGCGCTGAACTTTGTCTCGTTCCTGTTCATGCTGCCGCTGAGCATCGGCGTGGCGTTGCTGAGCCGCGTCGGTCAGGCACTTGGCGCGGGCGATGCGGTCACCGCGCGGCGGCGGGCCTGGGTCGGCGTGGGCATGGCCCTGGTGGTCGCGTTCGCCACGGCCATCGGCACCTGGCTGTTCAGCTGGCAGATCGCCAATGCCTACACCAACGATGCCGGTGTTGCCGCGCTGGCCGCGCAGCTGCTGCTGTTCGCCGCCGTGTTCCAGATGTCGGACGGCATGCAGGTGGCGCTGGCCAATGCCGTGCGCGCCTACAAGGTCACGCGGCTGCCGATGTTGATCCACCTCGGGGCGTTCTGGGGCATCTGCCTGCCGCTGGGTTGTGCGCTCGGCCTGGCGCCGGCCTGGTTGCCGTGGCGGCCCGTCGAGCCGATGGCGGCGCAGGGTTTCTGGACGGCCTTGATGGTGGGCTTGACGGTGGCGGCGCTCGGGCTGACCTGGCTGCTGCACCGCTTGTCGAAAGCCTGGATCGTGAAGGCTTCGGGCTGACCCAGCCGCCAGCCATCAACGGGCCATCATTGGGTTATCAACGGCTTATCAGCTCGCGGCCTGCCTCGCACGCCAGCCGAGAATTTCATTCATCACCAGTGCGCCGATCACCAGCGCGCCGCCGGTGAGCACCGTGGCAGCAGGCGCCTCATTTGCGCCCCACCAGGCCAGCGCAATGCCGAAGATCACCTCCAGCAGCGCGATCAACGAGACCTCGGGCGCCTTGAGCACACGCGCGCAGACGACCGACAACACACAGGGAATCGCCAGCTGCACCAGACCCAGGCCGGCCAGCAAACGCAGGTCGTGCGGCGTCGCCTGGAACGGATACGCCAGCGGCAGCGTGGCCAGTGCCGACAGCAAGGCGCCGACCATCACCGCGGGCACCAGATCGACGTCGCGGCCATGGGCGTGGCTGCGTTGCACCACCGTCCAGTTGAGCGCGCCGGCAAACGGCACACACAGCGCCACCAGCGTGCCGACCAGCTGCTCGTCGCCACCCAGGCTCAGCTGCGTGCCGTACATGTAGGCGATGCCGATGCCGGCCACGCCGATCGCGCACCAGGTGCGCAAAGCCAGCCGGTGGCCGATGAAGGCCCGCGCCATCAGCGCCGTGAGCAAGGGGCCGAGCGCCATCGTCACCAGCACGTTGGCCACCGAGGTCAGCGTCAGCGCCACCATGAAGGCGGTGAACATCACGCTCCAGCACAAGCCCGAAATCCACAGCATCGGGCCGCCGTGGCGCACCTTGGCAAACACCTCGCGGCCCTGGAACAACGGCAGGATCACCAGCAGCGACAGCAGCGTGAACAGGCTGCGCCAGAAAGTGATCTCGAAGCTCTTGGCCGATTCAAGGTGGCGCGCGGTGACGCCGGCGATCGACCACATCATGGTCACCAGGACCATCGTCAACAGCGCGCGGGGATGAGAGAGTTTCATGTCGAACCGAAAAGAAGTCATCGCCAGCGGACTCGCGGCTTCGACATGAAACCGTCATCAGCGCGTCATACGATGGAAAGCCCTGGATTGTCGCGTAAAACCGCCCTGCCCGCACCATGGCTTGCCCTGGCTTGGTGCACGGCGCACACAAACGGGCAGTGTTTCCCCAACCAGGCCCCGCCCCCATGCCCGCCCCCATGCCCGCCATTGCCACGCCCTTCACCACCACCGCCTACGGCTCGGACCAGCACGGCCTGATCTGCGGCTTTTTGTTCGAACCCGGTGCGCCCGGCCGACCCATCGCGCTGGCCGACGCCGCAGACTGGCTGGCCCGGCCCGCGCGGGCGCCGGGGTTTCTGTGGCTGCACTTCAACCTGACCGACGCCACCGCCGAAAAATGGATGCGCACCGGGCTGGCCCTGCCCGACGCCTACTTCGACAACCTGCGCGACGGCACGCGGTCGACCCGGCTCGAGAACATCGACGACAAGCTGGTCGCCGTGGTCAACGACGTGGCCTATGAGTTCGCTTTCGAGCCGTCGGAGATCGCGTCGCTGTGGGTCAACGTGGACGCCCGCGCCATGGTCAGCGCGAGGCTGCACCCGCTGCGCTCCATCGACCGCCTGCGCCAGGCCGTGAAGACCGGCGCCTGCTTCAGTTCGAGCGTGGCCCTGCTGAACCACCTGCTGCGCGACCAGGGCGACGTGCTGGTCCACATCGTGCGCGAAACCACGCTGAAGGTGGACCGCGTCGAAGATGGCATGCTCTCCGCAAGGCTCGCCCCACAGCGCACGGCGCTGGGCCAGCTGCGCCGCGTGCTGGTGCGCCTGCAACGGCTGCTGGTGCCCGAACCCGCAGCCCTGTTCCGCCTGCTGCGCCAGCCGCCGGCGTGGGTCACCGAAGACGACGTCGACGAGCTGCGCCAATCCACCGAAGAATTCGCGCTGGTGATCCAGGACCTGCAGGCGCTGCAGGAACGCATCAAGCTGCTGCAGGAAGAAATGGCCGCGCAGATCGGTGAACAGACCAACCGCAGCGTGTTCACGCTGACGGTGGTGACCGTGCTGGCACTGCCGATCAACATCATCGCCGGGTTGCTGGGGATGAATGTGGGGGGCATTCCGCTGGCCGACGATGTGCACGGGTTTCTGAAGATCGGGGTGATCGTGGCGACGTTTACCGGGGTGGCTTGTTGGTATGCGTTTCGGAAGAAGGATTGACTTGGGGATCTGTTGCTTCGGCTCGGCGTTGGAGTCATTGGGCGTTGACTTGCGCTGCTCGCCGGTAGTTGCACCCGCGGATGCGGAGGGGTCGAAAACCGGACGCGTCGCTGCGCTGGCTACCCCGGTTTTACTCCCTACCCAGGAACCCGAATAAGATCAGCGTTGTTAATTACGATTGCGGCATATAACAACTCAACTGAAGTCGCCTTTTCTTCGGTTCCGGGGCGCAAGCCGGCAGCGCCATGCGCTGCATAAGACT
>JAQGMQ010000862.1 GCA_028292305.1 Rhodoferax sp. | reverse complement strand
GATCAGGCGCACGCCGTCGATGTCGGGCAGACCCAGGTCGACCAGCAGCACGTCGGGCGTCTGCAGGTCGAGCATCGCCAGGCCAGCCTGGCCGGTGCTCACCGCCGCAACCAGGCTCAGGCCCGGATCGTTCAGCACGGCGTTTGAAAATCGCCGCATGAACTCGGGCTCGTCTTCCACGATCAGCACCCTGGTGTTCATGGGTTCCTCCTGCCAAAGTATGAGAATAATTGTGCCACCGGACGGTTGGCGGGCGATAGCGTCTTGGCGCTATGGCTTCGTGGCCCCATCGCCGCTATCGTTGCCCCGACTTTTGAAGGAGCCGCAATGACGAATGTACAAACTGTTCTTGGCCGCGCCACCGCGATGGCTGGCCGCCGCACACTGTACTGGGCCGGTGCGGGTGGTTTCGATCCGCATGCGGCCACGCCGGCGCAGCCGCTTGCGGTGGGGCAGGCCTGGCCCAAGCTGCCAGCCGATGAGCAAGCCATTTACCGCCCGCTGGCCGAGGCGGCGGGGCTCGACCTGAACGACCCGGACCTGGTCGTGCCGGCCTGCGACTGCTCGGGATTCGTTTGCTGGGCGCTCGGCATTTCGCGCCACCCGGCGCCCGACCGCTGGATCAACACCGACAGCGTCTGGGACGATGCCCAGGGCGCCGGCGTGCAGTTCAAGAAACTCGCGCGCGCGGCGCCCGGCTGCCTGGTGGTGTACCCGAAGGCCGGCAGCGGCGAAAAATTCGGCCACATCGGCATCGTGACCCAGGTCGACGCCAACGGCCGCGCGGCCCTGATCGCGCATTGTTCGGCGGTCAACTTTGCCACCGCGCCGCCGGACGCGATCAAGGTCAACGCGGCGGTGGCCTTCGAACACCAGCCGAAATCGATCTACGTGTGGTTCCAGGGCATCGCAGCGTAATCGCTCGACGCTAGTCGACCGCCTGGAGCGCTTGCGCGCTTGTCGGAGCGACTGCGCGATCTGCGTGCAAATTGCGCCGCGCCCGGTGGCAACGGTTTGGTGACCGGTTCACATTGGCAAGCCACTGGGTGGCCAGCCAACAACAACCGGAGACAAGACATGAACAGCTTCCACAAGGCGTTTCGCAGACGCGCCCCTGACACTTTCAGATCACGCGTCGCGACCGGCGTCGTCATCGGCTCGACAGCCATTCTGCTGGCGGCCTGCGGCGGTGACGGCGGCGACGGCAACCCCATCAACGAAGCCTCGGCACCGGCCGCGTGCGCCGCGCTCAACGGCCGGACCGTGGCCGCCAACGCCATCGGCGAGCCATCGACCGGCGCCGTGGTGACCAGCGCGACCTACACCGCCGCCGTGCCCGACGCCCTGAACGCCGGCGGCACGGCCGTGGTGCAGGGCCTGCCCAACTACTGCAAGCTGCTGGTCGACATCAAGCCCGTCGACCCGGCGGCGCCCACCACCAAGGTGCAGGTCAACCTGCCCACGGTCTGGAACGGCAAGAAGCTGCAGCAGGGCGGCGCGGGCTTCAACGGGGTGCTGGTCACCGGCCTCACGGCCGTGCCCAACGCGCCGGCCGACACCCCGCTGCCGCTGAGCCGCGGCTACATGACGGCAGGCACCGATTCCGGCCACCAGACCGCGGCGGGTGTCGAGGCCCAGGCCTTCGCGCTGAACGCCGAGGCGCTGACCAACTTCGCCTATGCCTCGTACAAGAACACGCACGACGTCGCGGTGCAGATGGCGCTGGCCTACTACAACCAGAAGCCGAGCCGCAGCTATTACTTCGGCGGCTCCGAAGGCGGGCGCGAAGGCATGACGATGGCGCAGCGCTACCCGGCCGATTTCGACGGCATCTTCGCGGTTGATCCGGTGCTGAACTGGTCGGGCCTGCAGACCTTCGGCAACTGGGTCGGCGGCATCCGGCAGCAGGCTGCGGCCTGGCTCGGCGCGCCCGGCAAGATCCAGTTGGTGCACGACACGGTGATGGGAGCCTGTGACGCGGTCGACGGCATTGCCGACGGCGTGGTCAGCGCCTACAAGGCCTGCAAGCCGCTCGCCGACGCGGCGCTGGCGGGCAGGCGTTGTGCCTCGGGCACCGACGAAGGCGCGGCCTGTTTCTCCGACGCGCAACTGGCCGCGGTGAACGCCGCGCACAGCGGCTACAGCTTCAACTTTCCGCTGGCCAATGGCGTGACCTCTTACGCCGGCTTCGGTTATGGCGGCGAGGGCCTGGCAGGCAACTGGTCGGCCTGGATGACGGGCACGGTGGCACCCACTTTCACCGCCGCGCCGAACGCGGCCGGGCTGGGCCAGCTGTTTGCGTTCGGCAACCAGTACGTGCGTTATTTCATCGCACAGAACAAGGACTTCAACCCGCTCAACTACAACCCCGACAACTTCCAGGCGCGGGTGCAGGCCGTCTCGGCCCAGATGGATGCGACCAATCCCGACCTGACGGCCTACCGCGGCCGCAACGGCAAGCTGATCCTGAAGGAGGACCTGGCCGACACCGCGCAGAGCCCCTACACGGGCCTGAATTTCTTCGAGGCCGTGGTGGCCAGGATGGGCGCGTCATCGGTGGATGGTTTCATGCGCACCTACACGGCCCAGGGCCTGCCGCACACCAGCAACGGCATCGCCGCGGCCTCGGTCAACGCGCCGGCCTACGGCATCCCCGGCCGCTTCGACTGGCTGGGCGCGATGGACCGCTGGGTCGAAGGCGGCGCGGCCCCGGCCGACCAGATCACCGCGGTGAACACTCTCGCGGTGGCGCCCTACAGCGTGGTCGCGTCCAAGCCGTTCTGCCGCTATCCGCTGTACCCCAGGTACGTGGGCACGGGCGGTGCCAGCGGCAGCACGGCGGCGTCGTTCAGCTGCGTCGCACCGTAGCGGTACCGCGCACACGGGCCGGCATCGCTGCCTGCCCGGTGTGCGTCCATGCCCGTGTGAAAATGGGCCGATGCAGACCCACAAGATCCCGGCCACCACCGTTGCCAACTGCCGCGGCGGCGGCCAGGCCACCGTCTCGCGCCACATCCTCGCCGACACGAACGGCCTGCAGCTGCCAGCCACATGCACCTGCTGAGCACCCGCCCTGGTGGCTTCGTCGAAGACGAGAGCGTGGTCTCGCGGCTGGACCAGACGCCGGCCGACATCGTGGTGCTGAGTTCGGCCGACACCACGCTGTCGCTGCTGTCGGCGGCCTGCGAGGCCTGGCACGCGGAGGGCATCGCCGTGCCCTCGCTGCGGGTGGCCAACCTGATGTTCCTGCGCCAGCCGGCATCCCTCGACCTGTACCTCGACCAGGTGCTGCGCCACGCCAAGGTGGTGGTGGTCGACCACCTTGGCGCGGACACGGCCTGGCCCTACGGCATCCAGGAGATCGGCGCGCTGGCGCGCCGCAGCGGCCAGCGGCTGGCCATGTTTTCGTGCTACCTGCAAGAATATGAAAACCTGCTCGGGCAAGGCACGCTGCCACGCGAGGTGAGCCGGCTGTTGTGGCAGTACCTGCGGGCCGGCGGCAAAGCCAACGCGCTGCAGTTCCTGCGCGCGCTGGCCTTCCACGGCCTGGACCGCGGCCCGGCGCCGTTGCCGCCGCGGGTGTTGCCGCCGGTGGCGCTGCATGTGCCGTGGAACACGCCCGGTCGGCACGCCGTGGCCGGCATCGACGACCTGCGCCGCGGCTGGCATGCCGAGGCGCCTTGCGTGGCCGTCGTCTTCTACCGCTCGCATCTGCTGGCCGGCAACACGGCGGTGTTCGACGCGCTCGCGCAGGCGCTGCACGACGAAGGCCTGAATGCCTTGCCGGTGGCGCTCGATTCGCTGAAAGACCCGCTGTGCCTGTC
>JAQGMQ010000790.1 GCA_028292305.1 Rhodoferax sp. | reverse complement strand
CGGCCGGTGCGGTGAAGGGCGCGGCATGCGTGGCGCGGGGCGCCGGAGCCGGTGCCGCCTTCGGAGCGGGCGCAGGGGCAGGGGCCGATTGGGCTTCGAACAAAGGCTCGCCGCTCAGCGTTTCTTCGCCGTGGCCGCTGGTCGCTTCATGGCGGCGGCGCAGCATGCGTTCACGCACGTAGTCCTGGAACGACAGGGTGCTCATGGCCAGCTGCGTGGTGTCTTCTTCCACCGGATTCGGCTCGGGTTGGGGCGCTGCCTTGGCTGCGGGCCGGGCCGCGGGGCGTTGGGGCGGCGCCTGCAGTTGCGACCGGGGCTGCTGGCTGTCCGAGGCCTGGTCGAGTGCCGACAGAGAATCTTCCGCCGTGGCCACCACTTCCACGCCGGTCGGCGTGGGGCGGTTCGAGAGAATCAGCGTGCCGTCGCCGAATGCCATCCGGGCTTTGGCCAAGGCTTCGCGGGACGTGGCGGCGTGGAAGCGTTTGATATTCATGTCAGAGCACCTTTAAGGATGGGGCCGATGCGGATGGTGTGGGTTTCAGGAATTTCGCTGTGCGCCAGCACCTGCAGGCGCGGTGCCACGCGGCGTACCAGCCGGGCGATGGCGTTGCGGATCGCGTCGGGCACCAGCAGGCAAGCCGGCACGCCGAGTTCTTCTTGCTTCAGGGCCACGTCGGCCGCGTTCTTGGTGAGCATTTCGGCCACGCCCGGGTCGAGTGCGGGGCCGGCGTTGTTGCCCAGCGCCTGCACCAGCATGCGCTCCAGGCCGGGCTCGATGGCGATGACGTTGAGTTCGCGTACCGGGCCGTAGATCTGCTGCACGATGGCCGGGGCCAGCGCGATGCGCACGCGGCGGGCCAGCTCCATCGGGTCGGCCGTGTTGCCGGCATGTTCAGCCAGCGATTCGACGATGGTGCGGATGTCGCGGATGTGCACGGACTCTTCCAGCAGCAGCTGCAGGACTTTCTGGAACGTGGCAATCGAAACCATCTTGGGGACCACTTCTTCGATCAATTTGGGCGCTTGTTTGCTGACGTGTTCAACGAGTTGCTGGGTCTCGGTGCGGCTCAATAAGCGCGCTGCCTGGACTTGCATCAAGTGTGACAAATGCGTGGCCATCACGGTTTCCGAATCAACCACCGTAAAACCCGCCATTTGCGCCGGTTCCTTCTGGCGCTCGTCGATCCAGTGGGCCGGCAGGCCGAAAGCCGGGTCGGTGGTGGCGGTGCCGATCAGCGGCGTGGTGATGCCACCCGGGTTGATCGCCAGGTACATGCCCGGGAAGGCCTCGCCGTCGCCCACCACCACGCCGCGCAGCGTGATGCGGTAGGCACTGGGCTTGAGCTCCAGGTTGTCGCGCACATGCACCGCCGGCGGCAGGAAACCCACCTCCTGCGCAAACTTGCGGCGTACGCCCTTGATGCGGGTCAGCAGGTCGCCCTGGCGGGTCTTGTCGACCAGGGTGATGAGGCGGTAGCCCAGCTCCAGGCCAAGCAGGTCGACGGGTTGCAGGTCGTCCCAGGTGGCCTCGCCGTCGCTGGGCGGTGGCGGGGCGATGGCCGTCAGGTCCTGCGGCGGCGGGCGCCGGGCGATGACCCAGGCGCCGTAGCCCAGCACCGCGGCCATCGTCAGGAACACCACGTGCGGCATGTTGGGGATCAGACCCAGCATCGCCAGGATGCCGGCGGTGATGCCCAGCACGCGTGGCGAGGTGAACAGCTGGTGCACGATCTGCTTGCCGATGTCGTCGTCCTTGCCGACACGCGAGACCACCATGGCGGCCGCGATCGAGATCAGCAGGCCCGGAATCTGCGCCACCAGCGCGTCGCCCACCGCCAGCAGGATGTAGGTGTCGGCGGCCTTGGAGGCGCTGAGATCATGCTGCAGCACACCGACGGTGAAGCCGCCGACGATGTTGATGATCAGGATCAGGATGCCGGCGATCGCATCGCCGCGCACGAACTTGGAGGCGCCGTCCATCGAGCCGAAGAAGTCGGCTTCTTCGGACACTTCGGCGCGCCGGCGCTTGGCTTCTTTTTCGTTGATCAGGCCGGCGTTCAGGTCGGCGTCCACCGCCATCTGCTTGCCGGGCATCGCGTCCAGCGTGAAGCGCGCCGAGACTTCGGCAATGCGCTCCGAGCCCTTGGTCACCACCACGAAGTTGATCA
Organism: Rhodoferax sp.; assembly: GCA_028292305.1. Classification (GTDB taxonomy): domain Bacteria; phylum Pseudomonadota; class Gammaproteobacteria; order Burkholderiales; family Burkholderiaceae_C; genus Rhodoferax_B. The sequence continues at coordinate 3,827 of JAQGMQ010000790.1, read as the reverse complement.
CCACAAGGATCGCGAACACGATCAGGCCCACGGCGAAGTTGCCGCCGATCAGGAAGTGGCCAAAGGCCTCGATCACCGCGCCGGCCGCGCCCGGGCCGGTGTGGCCTTCGAGCAGCACCACGCGGGTGGAGGCCACGTTCAGCGACAGCCGCATCAGCGTGGTCAGCAGCAGCACCGACGGAAACGCGGCGAAGTCGAGCGGCCGGACCATGTAGGCCGCAACCATCATCACCATCAGCGCCACGGCGATGTTGATGGTGAAGAACGTGTCGAGCAGCCAGGCCGGCATCGGCAGGATCATCATCGCCAGGATCGCCACCACCAGGATCGGCGCCGAGACGCCCGTCATGAGGGCCGCGTTGGTGGTGAACCAGCGCTGTGCGGATTTCAGTTGGGCGTTCATGGGGTGCCTTCCTCGGCCAGCACGGTCTTGCTAAGGGGGTCGAGCTCCGGCGGCACGAAGGGCTGTGCGAAGCTGTCGGGCATCGGGCCGTCACCGCGCATGGCGGCCTTCAGGCGATACACATAGGCCAGCACCTGGGCCACTGCGGTGTACAGCGTGGAGGGGATCTCACGGTCGAGTTCGGCGTGGGTGTAGAGCGCCCGTGCCAGCATCGGCGACTGCAGCACCGGGATGTCGTTGTGGGTGGCGATCTCGCGGATCTTCATGGCCAGCAGGTCGGCGCCCTTCGAGATCACCTGCGGCGCGGCCATGGTTTTTTCGTCGTACTTGATGGCCACGGCGAAGTGGGTCGGGTTCATCAGCACGAAGTCGGCCTTGGGCACCGCCTGCACGCTGCCGCGCTGGGCGATCTCGCGGGCCCGGGCGCGCATGCGGCCCTTCATCTGCGGATTGCCGTCGGACTCCTTGTGCTCCTGCTTCACTTCCTGGTGCGACATCTTCAAGCGCGACTTCATCATGAAGTTCTGCAGCGGCACGTCGATCACGGCCACGGCAAACACCACCAGCAGCAACAGCGACATGCCCGAGGTGATCCAGGTCATCACGTGGCGAAGCGCCGCCGCCGAGGGCTGCATGACCAGCGAGGCCACCGATTGCAGGCTGTTGGCCATGAAGCTCCAGGCCACCATGATCAGCACGGCGGTGATGAAGATCAGCTTCAGCACGTCGGTCACCTGTTGCTTTGAAAACAGCTTGCCGATGCCGGAGATCGGGTTCAGCCGGCTGAAGTCCGGCATGATGGGTTTGAGGCTGGCGACCCAGCCGCCGGCGGCCACCGCGCTGCCCACCGCGGCCACCGAGACGATGGCGGCGAACAGCGCCGAGGCCACCAGGCCGACCATCACCATGTCCTGCAGCCGGTCCAGCATGCTGCCGTTGCTGGCCAGGGTCGACAGGTTGAACGACAGCTGCTGACCGAGCGCCAGCTTCAGGTGTTCGAAGATCGAGGGGCCCAGCACCAGCAGGGCGACCGAGCCGGTGCCCAGCACCGCCAGATGCGACAGGTCTTTCGAGCGCGAAGCCTGGCCGTCCTTGCGCGCTTGCTGCAGCTTGCGCTCGGTGGCGGGGAGGTTCTTGTCTTGGCTGGAGGAATCCATGGCAATGGGGAATTAACGGTTCCCCATTGTCTGCAGCGCCCGGCTTTTCTAAAGCCCGATAAGACTGCCCATGAACAGCCTATTCAACCGAAAAATCCTGCCCCGTGACGGGGGCTTCAGAAGCCCAGGCTGGCCAGCAGATCGTCGACCTGCGACTGGTCGGTGACCACGTCGCCGCCGGCCGTGCTGGCGTCGACCACGGGGCCCTGCAGGGCCTGCTTGACCGGCGGCGCGGCAGCAGCGGCTGGTGGCGCGGTCTGGATCAGCAGTTGCACCAGCTGTTCTTCGATGGTGGCGGCCAGGTTCACCACGCGGGCGATCACCTGGCCGGTGAGGTCGTGGAAATCCTGGGCCATCATGATTTCGGTCAGGTGGCCGTCGATGTCCTTGGAGACCTGCTCGACGTCGTTGACGAAGTTGTAGACCGCGCCGGTGGCGACCGCGGCTACCGGGTCCTTGACCAGCAGCGCCGCCACGCGACGCGTCTCCGAAGCGATGTAGTCGTGCTGGGTCTTGGCCATTTCCACCCGGCTCAACACCTTTTCCGCCGCCTCACCGGTCAGGCGCGCGATGTACGACAGGCGACTTTGCGCGTCCGGCAGTTCGTTGACGCTACCTTTGAGCTTGTCGGCATAACCCAGCTGGTTCAGCGTGTCGTGCAGTTGGCGCGTCAGCGTGCCGATCTTGTGGTGGACGTCGGGCCCGGCGGCGTCGCCGTCGGTGGGTGATGGCGGTGGGTTGGCTGTCATACGGGCAGCAATCCCATCTTCTTCAGGATGTGCGTGACCTTTTCTTCCAGCGTGGCCTTGGTGAAAGGCTTCACGATGTAGCCCGCGGCACCGCCCTGCGCTGCGGCGACGATGTCCTCCTTGCGGGCTTCGGCGGTCACCATCAGCACCGGCAGGTGCTTGAGCTTTTCGTCGGACTTGATCTGCGTGAGCAGCTCGAATCCGTTCATGTTGGGCATGTTGATGTCGCTGACGACGAAGTCGAACCGCCCATTGCGGAGCTTGTTCAGCGCGGCGACGCCGTCTTCGGCTTCTTCAGCGTCCGCATATCCGCTTTCCTTCAGCAGGTTGCGCACGATGCGCCGCATCGTTGAGAAATCGTCAACGATCAGAAAACGCAGGTCGTTTGCCACGTGTGACCCTTTCGAGGAGAGGTTGCTGGTGTAAGACGCATCTGTGGGTTTCTACAAGTGCTCATCATGATTTAGGCTCCGTGGGCTGTTGCGCCGCACCTGGTGCGGGTTCGGCGGCAGCGCCCGGCGGAGCCGTGGAAACGGGTATTGTGGCATTGCCGATCAGCCGGGCCTCGGCTTCTCGGGTCATGACCGTAATGCTAATGCGCCGGTTGGCTGGTGCCAATGGATTTTGCAGGTCAATCAGGCTGCTGGAGGCCAGGCCGACGACCCGCGCGAGTTTTTCGTCCGGCATGCCCGAGGCCACCAGTTCGCGGCGCGATGCGTTGGCGCGGTCGGCCGAGAGCTCCCAGTTGCTGTAGCCGCGTTCGCCGTTGCCGTACGGCGTGCGGTCGGTGTGGCCGGCCAGGCTCACGCGGTTTTCAATGCCGTTGAGCGCGGTGCCGATCTCGCGCAGGATCTCGCGCATGTACGGCTTCACCAGGGCGCTGCCGCTGTCGAACATCGGCCGGTTCTGTTCGTCGACGATCTGGATCTGCAGCCCGTCGGGCGTGGTCTCCATGCGGATCTGCGAACGGTATTCGTTGAGCTTGGGGTTGCTGGTGATCAGCGCGTCGATCTTGGCGCGCAGGCTGGCGATGCGTTTGGCGTCCTGCTTGGCGATTTCAGCCTTGGCGCCTTCTTCGGTCATTTTTTTCTTCAGCGGATCGTCGCCGGTGCCGCGGCTGGCCTGGCCGGCCCGCTTGGTCAGGTCGGTGCCGCCGCCGGACAGGATGCTGTTGCTCGCGCCGGCGCCGCTGCCGCCCTGCATGGCCACCTTCAGCGGCGCGCTGAAGTAGTCCGACAAGCCCTTCTTGTCGCCTTCGGAAGTGGAGCCCAGCAGCCACATCAGCAGGAAGAAGGCCATCATGGCCGTCACGAAGTCGGCGTACGCGATCTTCCACGCGCCGCCGTGCACGGCGTGCCCGCCTTTCTTGATCTTCTTGACGATGATCGGCTGGAGCTTTTTACCTTCGCCTGCCATGTCAGTCGCCTAGAGCGAAATTAGAGAGATTACTTCTTGCCACGGACGTGTCCTTCCAGTTCCGCGAAACTGGGCCGTTCCGTCGAGAACAGCACTTTGCGA
>JAQGMQ010000772.1 GCA_028292305.1 Rhodoferax sp. | reverse complement strand
ATCACGAATTCAAGCTCGAGCCGAATTTCACGCCGGAAGCACGGACGGTCTTGCGACGTCCGCGTCGACAAGCATCACGGTGTTGTCCAACTCGGTCGCAATGCTCATTGCCAGGTTGATGGCGGTGAAACTTTTGCCCTCGCCCGCGAGCGCGCTGGTCACCATGATCAAATTGCCGTTTTCGACTGGCGACGCGCCGCGGCCCATGGCATTGGTGATCAGCGGCCGCTTGATGACGCGGTATTGGTCTGCAATCTGCGAGCGCGGCGCATTCGGGCTGACGATGCCCGATGCCACCAATGCATCTAGGTCAAGTTCGACCCGGCGCGATCCAGGAACCGGTGCGGCAGGCTGTTTGGCTGGCGTCGAAACATAAGCAGCCGGCGCTGGCATGTCTTCGGTCGCAAACCTGGCCTCAAACGGCTTGGCGCGGGCCGATCCAAGGTCGGTTCGTTCTTCCACCGAAACGCCAGCCTGACGCAACTGCTCAAGGCGTTTGGTTGCCTGCTCAATTAAGCTTGTCATGTTATGCCAATCCCGTTTGGCCGGAGACAAACGCCAGCACAATTATTCCGACAATAAAACCACCGACCAGGCCTGCTGAGGCAATCGCAAATCGGCGTAGATCCGACCGTTCCCTGCGTCGCACGGCATCGCTCATGACCAGCGTCACGACGCCGAGCAATGGGAGATCGATGGCACTGCGCAAAGAACGCGCATCGTGAAACACGGGCCGCAATTGGCTCGCCGCAAATGCGGTGAACACACCTGCCCCCAAAGCAACGCCCAATGCCACCAGCAACAACAACATGCGGTTGGGCGCCACTGGCTTCGGCGACACACGAGGAGGATCGATGAGCCGGAAATCAGCCACACCGGCTGCCGACTCCAGGTCGCCGGACAGGGAAGCAGACTCGCGCCGGCTCACAAGGTCTTCGTAGTTCTTCTTGTTGATCGCATAGTCGCGGTTGAGTTGCGCGTATTCGGCTTCGACCTGGGGTGCGGTCTTCATGGCGCCAAGCGCGCGTTCGTAACGTGAACTGTATTCGGCGACGCGAGCTCGCAGCGAGGCCACCTGCACTTCAGACGTTGCCAACAACCGCCCCAGTTCCTGCGCCGCCAACGTGCTGGCAACGCCGCCACCGGGACTCGACATCGCGGTCTTGCGAAGCTCGATCACTTCCTTCTTCTTTTGCTCTTCGAGTTCCTTGATCAGCTTGCGGGCACCGCTCACGTCAGGGTGCTGCTCGGTGAATCGCTGCAACAGACCGTCGAGGTTTCGCTTTTGCGCTTCGATGCGGGCGTCGATCTCGGGCGTCGCCAGGGATTGCGCAGACTCTTGCAGCAGGCTCTTGGACGTCAGGCTGGCGGTTTGCGACTTCTCGTTGTCCAGCTGTAGCTTGGCGGCGTCGCGCGCGTTTTCCGCCTCCCTCAGTTCGAGCTTGGCCTGGTTGAACTGGGCAGAGATTTCGCCGAGTCGCCCCGCCATGTCCGTGCCATTGGCTGTTTGCGCGTCGATGTTCTTGAGCTTGAATTCTTTCAGCCGCGCTTCGGCCATCTCGAGTTTGCTCTCGTAAGTCTTGATCTGTTCGCCGATGAATTTCTTGGCCGCATCGGTGTCCTTGCGGCTGTCTCCAAGACTCGACTCCACAAAAATGGATACCAGCGACTGCACCACTTTTTTCGCCTTGTCGGGACTTGGGTCCTGGAAAGACAAGGTGTAGAGATTGTCGCGGCCCGTGGTCTTGATCTGCAGAGTCGACATCAGGCGCTCGACGAGTGCTTCTTGGGAATCCCGGTTCTGACTTCCGAGATCGAGATCGGCCATGCGGATCAACTTCTCGACATTGGGCCGGGTGATCAACGTGCGGCTGAGCATACCCACCTGCTGGTCGACGTTCGGCTGCACCGCCAGCCCTGACATGAGCGGTTTCAGGATGGACTGGGTATCGACATAGATACGGGCAGAGGCTTCGTACCTGTCAGGAACGCGCAGGACCACACCGGCGCCGATGATGCCCACGATCCATGCAAGAAGCACACCCAACCAGCGATGCTTCCAGGCGCCTTTTGCAAAGGTCAATACCTGATTAACTAATTCATCCATGATGATTAAAAGAGGTAATTAATCGAAGATTGTGGGATTGCAAAATCGGACCTGGCAGAAAAACATTCATTAAATTAAAACCAGCCCTGAGGGATGATGAGGATGTCGCCCGGCTTCATTTCGACATTGCCCGAAATATCGCCGCGCTTGATCAGATCGCGCAGACGGACGGAGTAGCGCTTGTCGCCTTCGGAAGTGCGCAGAATGGAGGCATTGTTGCCGTCGGCAAAATCGGTCAGGCCGCCCACGGCGATCATCACGTCCAGCACCGTCATCTTTTGCTTGTACGGCAACAGTTGCGGCTTGGCCGCCTCGCCCACGACGCGAATCTGCTCGCTGTACGGACCGACGAAGCCGGTGACGATCACGGTGACGACCGGATCGCGAACAAACTTGCCCAGCGTTTGCTCGATCTCCCGAGCCACCTGGATCGACGTCTTGCCTTGCACCACGAGCTCATCCACCAGAGGGGTGGACAGCTTGCCATCGGGCCGCACGGGTACGGACATCGACAGTTCAGGGTTGCGCCAGACAATGATATTCAGGTTGTCGCCCGCACCGATGATGTAGTTGTAGTCGTTGGTGGCAGCCAGCGGAGGTGCAGCCGGGAATTTCGAAGAAAAGACGGAACAGCCCGAAAGGCAGATGCCTGCAAGGCAGACTGCCACCCAACGCAGTTTCGACGCAGACTTGAATAATGACGTCATCAAAATAGCCACCTTTATAAGTTGTGAGGGGAAAGCCCGCCCAAGATCCCTCAGAAATATACCTTACATCCCTCGGCCAGCTTCCAAAAAATTCACGAAATGTCGTTGAAAAACATACTTCTCCGCAAGTCGCAGGACATCAAAAAACAATTATTGTATGCAAAATAAATCCAAACGCAAGATCAAAATTTGAGAAAATTTTTAAAAAAGTTACAAATTACGCGAAGGGTAACGTCCAGAATACGACGTTATAGACTGTGCCACATTGACATACAAGGGTGACCTATGGCTATCAACAACGCGATCGCTGCCTGGCGAACACTGCTGGGTGACACGCAAGTTCTGACCGGCGAGCAAGTTGGCCGGAAATACAGGAACGACACCACTGGGCAGGAGCGTCGAATTCCGGTGGTCTTGCGGATTCTGGATAGCGGTATGCTGCCCGAGGTGATGCGAATCGCCAGCGCGAACGCGACACCGGTGTACCCCATCAGCACCGGCCGCAACTGGGGATATGGCAGCGCCTTGCCGGCGCGGGACGATTGCGCAGTCATCGATTTGTCGGAACTGCAGCGCGTGCTGCATTTCGATGCCGAGCTCGGCGCCATCACGCTGGAGCCCGGCGTGACACAAGGAATGCTGGCCGACTTTCTGCGAAAAGGTAACCATCCCTATTTGGTTCCAGTGACTGGAGCCGGGCCGACCTGCAGTCTGGTCGGCAATGCGCTGGAGCGCGGCTATGGCGTGACGCCTCATGTGGACCACTTTGGCGCCGTCACCGACCTTGAAGCCGTGCTGGCGGACGGTTCGATCTACCAGACGGCCCTGCGCGAAGCCGGTGGCGAAGACGTGGCCCGTCTTTTCAAATGGGGCATTGGCGCTTACTCCACCGGGCTTTTCACCCAAAGCGGCTTCGGCGTAGTGACCCGCATGACCATCGTGCTGGCGCGCAGACCCGACTGCATCAAGGTCTGCCTTTTCAGCCTCAAGGACGACGCCTTGCTGGAACCCGCGGTTGAACGCATACGAACCATCCTCGGCAAGTTGCCCGGTACGGTTGGCGCAATCAATTTGATGAACCAGCACCGTGTATTGAGCATGGCAGCACCGTTTCCGCGCGACCGGCTCGGCCCCGACGGACTCATACCGAAAGACGTCATCACCGAACTGGGACGCCAATACCAGGTTTTTCCATGGACAGGTTTTGGAACGCTTTATGGCACAAAGGCCATCGTTGCCGCCGTGCAAAAGGAAATCAAAGCGACCCTGGGCGGCATTACAACCCGGATGATGTTCTTGACTCCTGAACGCGCCCGCGGCCTGTCCAGGCTAGCGAAGCTCATTCCCGGCAAAACCGGCAAGGGACTCGCCGGAATGACCGCCACGCTGGCGAAATCGCTGGAACTCGTTGCCGGCCAACCCAACGAAACCGCGCTTCCACTTGCCTATTGGCGCAACCAGTCCCCCCAAAACGAAACGTTCAAGAATCCTGCGGCCGATGGCTGCGGGCTGATTTGGTATGCGCCGCTCGTGCCGATGCGACCCGCTGGCGTCAGGGCTTACGTAGACATGGTGAAAGAAATTGCGCCCCGCCACGGCATCGAGCCACTGATCACCTTCACCACGCTCAACGACCGGTTGTTCGACAGCACCGTGCCCATCATCTTCGAGCGCGACAAACCCGTCGCCGTTGCCGCGGCGTCGGCCTGCTACGCCGAACTTCTGCACAGCGGCCGGGCCCGAGGCTGGTTTCCTTACCGCGTCGGCGTGGCAACAATGGGCACGCTTGCTGGCATGCAAGGGAAGTCGCTGGCATTTCACCGCAGACTCAAGGAAGGCCTGGATCCGGGGTCCATCATCTCCCCTGGCCGTTACGAGTAGGACAATAAGTGTCGAGCTGTCGACATTATTTACAACCAACTCATCCATGTGATCGAATGCACAAATTCCGAGGGAAATAATCTTGCAAAATCAATGACTTACAAATTATTTCAGAAGATGGCACAGTAACTGCTTACATGACTAGGACAGCGCAGATGCGTTGCACCTTGTTTACCTCTGGAGTTACACATGAAACTAATTAAAAACTTGCTGGCAGGTGTTGCGATCGCTGCGGCTGCTCTCGGTTCGGCTCAAGCTTCCACCGTCGCTGGCGTCACCTGGGACAACACCAGCTTTGTCGATTTCTTCGCCAGTCCGCTGCAAATTCACCAAACCATCCAACCCGACGGCAGCTTGGTGGGTTGGGGCCGCGCACTGGCACTGAACGGTGACTTCGGCGCCTTCTCTGGCGGCCAACTCGCGTTCAAGTTCACTGGCTACAGCGCAATCAACAGCGCCCTGCCCTCGCCAACCACGACGGTTGTGCAATACACCGGCGGCACTGTCGACGTTTATTACACCCCATCGGTGATCGTGCCGAACAACGCAGTCGGGTACAACGACAGCAATTACAAGAACGGCACGTCCGTCTTGTGGTTGTCGCTCGCAGCCCACGCGATCAACAATGTGACCTTGACCGGCACCGTGTTGCAAAATGGCCCTTCTTTTCTGCTGAGCGGCCTGGGCTACCTGGACGTAATCGGTGGTGCAGCGCAATCGTATTTCGATACGAACAGCAAGGCAGATGGCTCTGATTTTGCGTTCAACATTGGCCTGAACCAGTTCTACAACCCTGCTGGCACTGCCCAGGACCCAAGCAACTTGTTCAACTCCGCTGGTACCGGTGACCTGTCGGGCCTGACTGTTCCAGAACCAGGCAGCATCGCGCTGCTGGGTCTCGGTCTGGCTGGCCTGGGCTTTGCCCAACGCCGCAAGGCAAAAGCTGCAAAGTAAGAAGTCTTCCTTCTTCTCTGCCTAAAATGGTCCGCCTCGGCGGGCCATTTTTTTGCCCGCGTGATTACCGGAAGCTTGGCGCAGAACGCATGAGAAACATCCTGATGGTCTGCACGGCCAACATCTGCAGGTCGCCCATGGCCCAGATCGTCGCAACTCACCTGGCTGAACGCAGCGGTCTTTCGCGTGACGTTCGCGTCGACTCGGCCGGAACCCACGCCAGCAAGGGCGCGCCACAGCCCGACGGCCGGGCGCGGGCCGCACTGGAAAAACGCGGTTATGCGGTTGGAAAAGGAAAATCCCGCAGGATAGAGCCCAAGGATTTCGATCGCTTTGATCTCATCCTGGCGATGGACCGGTCGAATCTGAAGAACCTGCTGGCGCTGTGCCCGCTCGAATACCAGCCCAAGCTCAGGCTGTTCCTGGAGACCGCCAAGCAGACCGGTCCTGAAGAAGTGCCAGATCCGTATTACGGCAACGCCGAAGGCTTTGAGCGGGTGCTTGACCTGTGCGAGGCGGGTGTGGGTGGCTGGCTGCTGGAGCCTGCCTGAAGCTAGCGGCTACGGCCAGCGGCGGCGTGGGTCAGACAAGCACCACCCACCGCCGACCACCGACTCGGCTTCAGACCTTGTAGTAGCTCCGGTACCACGCAACGAAATTGCCGATACCCGTCTGCACGCTGGTGCCAGGCACAAATCCGACCCAGTCCCGCAGCGCATCGGTGTTGGCGTACGTGGCAGGTACATCGCCATCCTGCAGCGGCAACAAGCGCTTCTCGGCCTTCTGGCCCAGCGCATCTTCGATGCAGCCAATGAAGTCCAGCAAGGGCACCGGATTGTTGTTGCCGATGTTGAACACGCGGTAAGGCGCGTTGCTGGTGGCGGGGTCGGCCATCGCCGCATCGTACGTGGGGTTGACTTCGGCCGTGCGGTCGAGCACGCGGATCACGCCTTCGACGATATCGTCGACATACGTGAAATCGCGCTTCATGTTGCCGTGGTTGAACACGTCGATCGGGCGGCCTTCGAGGATCGCCTTGGTGAACAGGAACAGCGCCATGTCGGGACGACCCCAGGGGCCGTACACCGTGAAGAACCGCAAACCGGTGGTCGGCAGGTCGTAGAGGTGGCTGTAGGTATGATCCATCAGCTCGTTGGCCTTCTTGGTCGCGGCATAAAGACTCACCGGATGGTCGACGCTGTCATGCTCCGAAAACGGCATCTTGGTGTTGCCGCCGTACACGCTCGAACTTGACGCGTACACCAAGTGCTGCACCTTGCTGTGCCGGCAGCCCTCAAGGATGTTGGTGAACCCGACCACGTTGCTTTCAATGTAAGCGTGGGGATTGATCAGCGAATAACGCACGCCGGCTTGCGCGGCCAAGTGGATCACGCGGTCGAACTTCTCCGCGGCAAAGAGTTGGGCAATGCCGTCGCGGTCGGCCACATCCATCTGCACGAAGCGAAAGCTGGCATGCGGCGTCAGGCGGGCCAGGCGGCTCTGCTTCAGCGTGACGTCGTAATAGTCATTCAAATTGTCCAGACCCACCACTTCATCGCCACGCGCCAGCAACTTCAACGTCGCCGTCATGCCGATAAAACCGGCTGCACCCGTCACCAAAATCTTCATGACCAACCCTTCAGTTTTTCTAAAAGCGGAACCGATCTTATCGCCCACCCGGCACTGCCATCAAACGGACAAATCCAGGGGGCTTAGCGGCCAGCCACTTGGGAGCCGGTCGATAGAATGAACCGGGAATGCCCCTGATCACCCTCATCCTGCTTCCGTTTATCGGCAGCTTCGTCGCCGCATGGCTGCCCGCCAACGCGCGCACCAGCGAATCGGCCCTGGCCGGCGCTATCGGCCTGTTCTGTGCCGTACAGGCTGCATTGTATTTTCCAGACGTGGCGCACGGCCGTGTAATACAGCAAGAAATCGCGTGGATTCCTTCACTAGGGCTCAACCTGGTGGTCCGCATGGACGGATTTGCCTGGATGTTCTGCATGTTGATCCTGGGCATCGGCACGCTGGTGGTGCTGTATGCGCGCTACTACATGTCGGCCGCCGATCCGGTACCGCGCTTCTTTTCGTTCTTTCTGGCCTTCATGGGCGCGATGACGGGCGTGGTGTTGTCCGGCAACCTGATCCAGCTGGCGCTGTTCTGGGAACTCACCAGCCTCTTCTCGTTCCTGTTGATCGGATACTGGCACCACCGCAAGGACGCCCGCCGCGGCGCCCGCATGGCGCTCACTGTCACCGGCACGGGCGGGCTGTGCCTGCTGGCCGGCGTGCTGGTGCTGGGCCACATCGTCGGCAGCTACGACCTCAGCACCGTGCTCGCCGCAGGCGACCGGGTGCGCGCGCATCCGCTGTACATGACGGTGCTGGTGCTGGTGCTGCTCGGCGCGCTGACCAAAAGTGCGCAGTTCCCATTTCACTTCTGGCTGCCGCACGCAATGGCCGCGCCCACGCCGGTGTCGGCCTATTTGCATTCGGCCACCATGGTGAAAGCGGGTGTGTTCCTGCTCGCGCGGCTTTGGCCGGTGCTCTCGGGCACGCAGGAATGGTTCTGGATTGTCGGCGGCGCCGGTGTCTGCACCTTGTTGGTCGGCGCCTACGCGGCCATGTTTCAGAACGATTTGAAAGGCTTGCTGGCCTATTCCACGATCTCGCACCTGGGCCTGATCACGCTGCTGCTGGGGCTGAACAGCCCGCTCGCCGCAGTCGCCGCCGTCTTCCACATCATGAACCACGCGACCTTCAAGGCTTCGCTGTTCATGGCGGCGGGCATCATCGACCACGAAAGCGGCACACGCGACATCCGCCGGCTCAGCGGCCTGCTGCGCCTGATGCCGATCACCGGCACGCTGGCCATCATCGCCAGCGCCGCCATGGCAGGCGTGCCGCTGTTGAATGGTTTCTTGTCGAAGGAAATGTTCTTCGCCGAGACGGTCTACATCAGCGCCACGCCGGTCGTGGAATGGGGCCTGCCCATCGCCGCCACCATCGCCGGCATCTTCAGCGTGGCCTATTCGCTGCGCTTCACCTGCGACGTGTTTTTCGGCCCCCGGGCCACCGACCTGCCGCACACGCCCCACGAACCGCCGCACTGGATGCGTGTGCCGGTCGAACTTTTGGTGTTGGCCTGCCTGGTGGTCGGCGTGGCGCCGGGCCTGTCCGTCGGCCGCTTTCTCGACGCGGCCGCGCTGCCGGTGGTCGGCGGCGAGTTGCCCGAGTTCAGCCTGCACGTGTGGCACGGCTTCAACCTGCCCTTCATCATGAGCCTGGTGGCGATGGCCGGCGGCACGGTGCTCTACCTCGCGTAGCGCCCGATCCAGGACGCCTTCGAACACCCGCCGCTGATGCGCGCCATCAACGGCAAAAGCATCTTCGAGCGAACGCTGGCGCTGCTCAGCGGCTTCGGCCGGCGCGGCAAACGGTTTTTCGGCACGCAGCGCTTGCAGCCGCAGCTGATCTGCCTGGTATGCGCCGCGATGGTGGTCGCGGTGGCTTCGTTGTGGGGCACAGGCCTTCAGGCGGGCACGCGTGTGCTGCTGCCGCTGTCGCCCTCCTTCGCGCTGCTGTGGACACTAGGCATGGCCTGCGCTGTGGCCGCCGCCTGGCAGGCCAAATACCACCGACTGGCCGCGCTGATGCTCATGGGCGGGGCTGGCCTGTGCACCTGCATCACCTTCGTCTGGTTCTCGGCGCCCGACCTGGCGCTGACGCAGCTCACCGTGGAAGTGGTCACCACCGTGTTGTTCCTGCTTGGCCTGCGCTGGTTGCCGATGCGCGTCACGGCCAACCAGAACGCGCCGGTGTCGCACCGCACCGCCGCCCGCCGCGCACGTGACCTCGCCATCGCCGCAGCCGCGGGCACCGGCATGGCGCTGCTGGCCTACATGCTCATGAGCCGGCCTTTTCCCGAAGGCATATCGACGTTCTTCCTCGAACGCGCCCTGCCCGAAGGCGGCGGCAAGAACGTGGTCAACGTGATGCTGGTCGACTTCCGCGGCTTCGACACCTTCGGCGAAATCGTGGTGCTGGGCATCGTGGCGCTCACGGTGTATGCGCTGCTGCGGCGCTTCCGGCCCGCGCCCGAAACCATGCAGATGCCGCCGCAGCAACGCTCGTTGCCGCCCGAGCGCGCCTCCGACCTGCTCAACCCGCGCCATGCCCGCGACACGGCCGTGGGCTACCTGATGGTGCCGGCCGTGCTGGTGCGCCTGCTGCTGCCGCTGGCGACGATGGTGGCCGTCTACCTGTTCCTGCGCGGCCACAACGCGCCGGGCGGCGGCTTCGTGGCCGGGCTGGTGATGTCGGTGGCGCTGCTGCTGCAATACATCGTGTCCGGCACGCAATGGGTCGAGGCCCACCTGTACCTGCGCCCGCGTTACTGGATGGGCCTGGGCATGTTGTGCGCGCTGGCCACGGGCCTGGGCTCGCTGGCGTTCGGCTACCCGTTCATGACCACCCACACCGCCCACCTGCACCTGCCGCTGCTCGGCGACATCCATATCGCCAGCGCCCTGTTCTTCGACATCGGTGTGTTCACGCTGGTGGTGGGCGCCGCCATCCTCATCCTCACGGCGCTGGCCCACCAGTCGGTGCGCGGCCACCGCCAGCCGGGCCAGTCCAAGGAAGGAGCCGCCTGATGGAAATCATGCTCTCCGTCGCCATCGGCGTGCTCACCGGCTCGGGCGTCTGGCTGCTGCTGCGGCCGCGCACGTTCCAGGTCATCATGGGTCTGTCGTTTCTTTCCTATGCGGTGAACCTGTTCATCTTCAGCATGGGCCGTCTGTCGATCGACCGCGAGCCGGTGCTGGTGGCCGGCGTACCGCTGAACCTGTTGCATTACGACGACCCGATCCCGCAGGCCCTGGTGCTCACAGCCATCGTCATCGGCTTCGCCATGACGGCGCTGTTCCTGGTGGTGATGCTGGCCTCGCGCGGCCTGGCCGGCACCGACCACGTCGACGGCGCGGAGGCCAAGGAATGACCGACGTGAACACAGCGATCATGCCGTCGTGGCTGGCCTCCATCGGCCTGCCGATGAACCCGCACTGGATCATCGTGCCCATCCTGCTGCCCTTGTTCACCGGCGCCTTCATGCTGTTAATGCGCGAAGAGCGCCGTCGCCTCAAAGCCGCCATCAACATCGGCTCCACCTTTCTCGGCCTGCTGCTGGCCGTGGCGCTGTTGCGCTGGGTGGACCACCAGGGCACGGTCGGCTCGATCGGCATCTACCTGCCCGGCAACTGGGCCGCGCCCTACGGCATCGTGCTGGCGGTCGACCGGCTCTCGGCCATGATGCTGGTGCTGGCCTCCACCGTGGCGCTGGGCTCGGTGGTCTTCGCGGCGGCACGCTGGCACCGCGCGGGGGTGCATTACCACCCGCTGTTCCAGTTCCAGCTGATGGGCCTGTGCGGCGCGTTTCTCACGGCCGACCTGTTCAACCTGTTCGTATTCTTCGAGATCCTGCTGGCCGCTTCCTACGGCCTCTTGCTGCACGGCTCGGGCCGGCTGCGCATCAAGGCCAGCCTGCATTACATCGCCATCAACCTGGCGGCCTCGTCGCTGTTCCTCATCGGCGTGTCGATGCTGTATGGCGTCACCGGCACGCTGAACATGGCCGATCTGGCGCAGAAGATTCCGCTGGTGGCCGTTGCCGACCGCGGCCTGCTGCACGCCTCGGCCGCCATCCTGGCCGTGGCCTTCCTGGCCAAGGCCGCGGTCTGGCCGCTCAACTTCTGGCTGGTGCCGGCCTACAGCGCGGCCACGGCACCCGTCGGTGCGTTGTTCGCCATCATGAGCAAGGTCGGCATCTACACCGTGCTGCGGCTGTGGACCTTGCTGTTCTCGGCCGAGGCCGGTGCATCGGCATACTTCGGCGGCAGCTGGTTGGTGGCCGGCGGCCTGGCCACGCTGAGCTTTGGCGCCATCGGCATGCTCGGCTCGCAAAAACTCGGCAACCTGGCGGGCTTCGCGGTGATCGTGTCCTCGGGCACGCTGCTTGCAGCCATCGGCTTCGGCCAGACGGGGCTGACCGCCGGTGCGCTCTACTACCTGCTCAGTTCCACCCTGGCGGCCAGCGCGCTGTTCATGCTGGTCGACCTGATCGAGCGCTGGCGCAACGCCGGTGCCAGCATCGCCCCGCACGAGCAGTCGGACGACGCGCCCTTTCTCAGCGCCAGCCTCGAATACGAGCACGGCATGAACCTCGACGACGAGGAAGAGATTCTCATCGGCAAGGCGATCCCCGCCGCCACCGCTTTTCTCGGCCAGGGCTTCCTGGCCTGCACGCTGCTGCTCACCGGGCTGCCGCCGCTGTCCGGCTTCGTCGGCAAGTTCGCCATCCTCACCGCGCTGCTGAATCCGCTCGGTCTCGGCATGCCAGGCGCGGCCGCAACCAGCCCCGCGGGATGGACGCTGCTGGCGCTGTTGATCACCTCCGGCCTGCTCGGCCTGATCGCGATGAGCCGCGCCGGCATCCGCCATTTCTGGGCCGCGCATGACCGCGGCGTGCCGCAGTTGCGCCTGGCAGAAGGCTTGCCGGTGGCTGGCCTGCTGCTCGCCTGCGCCGTGCTCACCGTGCAGGCCGGCAGCGTGATGCGCTACGTCCAGGTCACGGCCGACAGCCTGCGCACCCCGGCCTCCTACATCGACGCGGTCATGGGGGCCCAACCCCGCGTGTCCGCCACCGCGACCCAGGCGGCGGAGCCCACCAACACCTCGGTGCAGCAAGTGCGGCAAGGGCCCCAGCCGGCGCCGCCTGCCGCCTCACAGGTTCCTGCCCCGTCCCCATGAAACGCCTGCTGCCCTCCCCTGTTCTCTCGGCCGCACTGGCCGTGTTGTGGCTGCTGCTGAACCAGGCGGCCGACCCCGCCACGCTGTTGATGGCCGCCGTGCTGGCCGTCGCCATTCCGGCCCTCACGGCCAGCCTGCGGCCCACGCCCGTGCGCATCCGCCGGCCCGGCGTCATCCTTCGGCTGGCGGCCCATGTGGCCATCGACATGCTGCGCTCCGGACTGCGCCTCGGCTGGTTGCTGTTGACGCGACGCGGCGCCGATCTGCCAGCCACCTTCGTGCGCATACCGCTCGACGTGCGTGACCCGAACGCCCTCGCCACGCTGGCGTTGATCACCTGCCTCACGCCCGCCACCGCCTGGGCCGAACTCTCGCTCGACCGCAGCGTGCTGCTGCTGAACGTGATGGCGCTCGGCGACGAGGCCGAACTGATCGCCACGTTCAAGCAACGCTACGAACGGCCCTTGATGGAGATTTTTGAATGAGCGCCGCTCGGCCGCCCGGAGGCGCTCGCACCGCAATGCGGAGCATGGAGGTTTTGGAACACGCCGCACGGCCGCCCGAAGGCGCTCGCACCGCAATGCGCAGCACGGAGGTTTCGCAATGAGCCCATTTCTCGTCTGGTCGCTTTGGGCGGCTTTGCTGCTGCTCGTGCTGGCCATGGCCTTCGCCGCGCTGCGCCTCCTCAAGGGCCCGTCCGCGCAAGACCGCGTGCTGGCACTCGACTGCCTCTACGTCAGCGGCATGCTCGCCATGCTGGTGCTCGCGCTCACCTACGGCAGCAGCATGTATTTCGAAGCGGCGCTGCTGATCGCGCTGTTCGGCTTCGTGGGCTCGATGACGATGGCCAAGTTTTTGCTGCGCGGCGAGGTGATCGAATGAGCGCCGCGCCGAACCGCTTCAAGCCAGCTCGCACCGCAGTGCGCAGCACGGAAGTTTTCACATGAGCGCAGCCAGCATGCCGTTGTGGGCTGAAATACTGACCGCAGTCCTTGCACTGGCAGGCAGCCTGCTGGCCCTGATCGGCGCGGTCGGCCTGCTGCGGCTGCCAACTTTTTTCCAACGCGTGCACGCGCCGACGCTGGGCTCCACGCTGGGTTGCTGGTGCCTGGTGCTGGCGACCATCGTGTACTTTTCGGTGAAGGAAAACAGCCTGTCGGTGCATGCGGTCCTGATCGGCATCTTCATCGCCTTGACCGCGCCGATCACCACCATCTTTCTGCTGCGCGCAGCGCTGTTCCGCGAGCGGCGGGCGGGCAACCCGAAGGTGCCGCCGAACATCACACGGTCTTGAAGCGGGCGGCGTGCGCGCCGGCATCGAGCCGCCCGGGCGGCTCAGGATGAACGGGAGGACAGTGCCGGCGCAGGCAGCAGCGAACGGAACTTCATCCGGCTGAAGCCCAGCGCAATCAAGACCACGCCCGTCGCGCCCAACGAGATCACCGCGCCCGTTCCCCAGTGGCCCACCAAGATCCCGGCCACCCCCACGCCCGTCGCCTGGCCCAGAAAGAAGCACGAGGCGAATGCCGACACCGCCGCGCCGCGCCGCTCGGGCGCCATCTGCGTGGCGTTGATCTGCAACGTGTTGTGCAGCATGTAGAA
>JAQGMQ010000707.1 GCA_028292305.1 Rhodoferax sp. | reverse complement strand
CCGCGGCGCGGCGGTGTTGCACCGCTATGCGCACGGCATGCTGGCGGTGCACAACCTCGCAAAGCTCAATGATTTGGCGGCGGCTCTGGCAGCCTTGCTGAAACGCTGATCAAATCCGCTCCACCAGCAGCAGACCAACAACAAGGAACATCCCATGGAAATGCAAGGCAGCCGCCAATTGGCCATCACCCAGCAACAGGCCTGGGAGTCGCTCAACGACCCCGCCGTGCTGAAGATCTGCATCCCCGGCTGCGACAAGGTCGACCCCACCGGCGAGAACCAGTACGCGGTGGGCATGGCGCTGAAGATCGGGCCGGTGTCGGCCAAGTTCAGCGGCAAGATCACGCTCAGCGACATCGTGCCGCCGGCCAGCTACACGATTTCATTCGAAGGGCAGGGCGGTGCCGCCGGCTTTGGCAAGGGCCATTCCAACGTGCTGTTGACGCCGAATGAAGCCGGCTGTGAACTCGGCTACACCGTCAACGCGCAAGTCGGCGGCAAGGTGGCACAACTGGGCCAGCGGCTCATCGACGGCGCGGCCAAGTCACTGGCTGAAGACTTCTTCAAGCGCTTCGATGCCGAGATGCAAAAGCGCTACGGCCCGCCGGTCGACGAAGCGGCCACCGAGGAAAAGACGGGCGCGGTCGCCGGCTTCATGCAGAAGATCGGCCTGGGCAAGAAAGACAAGACCGAGGACAGCTGAGGCCGCCATGGAAAATCTCGACGTGATGGTGCTGCGCACGCTGCGCGACTGGCGGCAGGCCGGGCAACGCGCGCTGCTGGCTACGGTGGTGCGCACCTGGGGCTCGTCGCCACGGCCGGTGGGCTCGATCATGGCGCTGCGCGAAGACGGCGCGGTGGTGGGCTCGGTGTCGGGCGGCTGCATCGAAGACGATCTGATCTTCCAGCACACCAGCGCCTACCAGGACAAGAGTGAAGCAGCCCCCAAACCCATGCCCAGCGGCGCGCCGACCTTCGTCAAATACGGCATCACTGCCGACGAGGCGCACCGCTTCGGCCTGCCCTGCGGCGGCACGCTGGAGCTGCTGCTCGAATACGACCCCGACCCGGCAAGCCTGGCCGCGCTGGTGACGGCGCTGGAGTCGGGCCAGCTGATGCAACGCGGCGTGCGCCTGGCCGATGGCGCGGCGAGCCTCGCGCCTTCGCTGGCGCCGGCCGAGCTCACGCTGTCGGCCACCGAGCTGGTCAACACCTTCGGCCCCGAGTACCGCATGCTGTTGATCGGTGCCGGCCAGCTCACCGAATACCTGGCGACGATGGCGCTGTTCAGCGGCTTCGCGGTGACGGTGTGCGACCCGCGCGACGAATACCGCAGCGCCTGGTCGGTGCCCGGCGCCAAGGTGCTTTCCGACATGCCCGACGACGTGGTCGCCGCCTTCAAGCCCGATGGCCGCAGCTGCGTGGTGGCGTTGACGCATGACCCGAAGATCGACGATCTGGCGCTGCTGGAAGCGCTGGAGACCGACGCGTTCTACGTCGGCGCCATCGGCTCGCGCCGCAACAACGAGGCCCGGCGCCAACGCATGATCGAACACTTCGGCCAGACCGAGGCCAGCCTGGAGCGCCTGCGCGGGCCGATCGGCATCTACATCGGCAGCAAGACGCCGCCCGAGATCGCGGTGAGTGTCATGGCCGAAATATTGGCCGTGAAGAACGGCGTGGCGCTGCCGCGCGACGTCGACGTGTCGCACGCCAAAAACGAGCGCGCCGTGCCCGAGAACGAAGCCGGCGCGGCGGATGTGCGCGATGCCTTGGTGTGTGGCGTGGCCGTCAGGGCCTGAACACCGCGCGCAGGTTGAGCCAGACCAGCCGCGCGTGTTTGCGGCAATGGCGGCGCACGCAACGCTGGCCCCAGCGGGCCTTGCGCCAGGCCAGCGACTGCCGCACGCGGTCGGTGACGCGGTCCTTCCAGCTGATCCAGCGGTTGTAGAGCCGGGCAAACCACGGCAGCTGCATCAGCGCCGGCTGCGTCAGCTGGAACAGCCGCGCCGCGATCGCCGTGCCCAGCACCTTGGCCGCCACCACCACGCACAGCCCCACCAGCGCATGGCCCTGCGCCACCCAATACCAGGCCACCAGCTTGATCGGGATCAGCGCCAGCACCGGCACCGCGAACACGCCCAGCGCCGCATAGGGCGGCAGCCGCACGATGAGCTTTTCGATCTGCGACCACACCGGCAACCGGGCCATGCGTTTGAGCAGGCGCGAGAGCGGGTCCCAGCCCCATTCCTCGAAGATCAGCAACAACGCGACCAGCACCGTGCCGACGGCTTTGAGGGCTTGGATCAGGTAGCGGAGCAGGCTTTGCATCGCGGCAGTGTGCCCGAGGTTTTCTTTGGGGGGACTGATGAGCTGGCGTGCGCATTTCGCGTTGGGCTTGGCTGTTCCTCCCTCCCCTCCCGGGGGAGGGCCGGGGTGGGGGCTGGCTGTTGACGGTGTTCAATGTCTGCAACGCGGTTTCCCCATCCCGGCCTTCCCCCGGGAGAGGAAGGAGAAAGACCGCATCCAGCGACAATCATCCCTTCCCCACCTCCCTTCGCATCAGTCCCACCATGCACACCCGCGCCCTCGTCCTGTTCTCCGGCGGCCAGGATTCCACCACCTGCCTGGCCCAGGCCCTGTCCAAATACGTGTTCGTCGAAACCATCGCCTTCGACTACGGCCAGCGGCATGTGATCGAGCTGGAGGCGCGGCTGCGCGTGCTGGAGCAGATCAAGCTGCAATTCCCGCAGTGGGCGCACAAGCTCGGTGAAGACCACCTGCTTGACCTCGGCGTGCTGGGCCAGGTCAGCGAGACCTCGCTGACACGCGACATGGCCTTCAAGATGGAGGAAGGCGGCCTGCCCAACACCTTCGTGCCGGGCCGCAACCTGTTGTTCCTCACGCTGGCTGCCGCGCTGGCCTACCGGCGCGACCTGCATGTGATCGTCACCGGGGTCTGCGAAACCGATTTCTCGGGCTACCCGGATTGCCGCGACGACACCATGAAGGCGATGCAGCTGGCCTTGTCGCTGGGCATGGACAAGCGTTACCTGATCGAAACCCCGCTGATGTGGATCGACAAGGCCGACACTTGGCGGCTGGCCCACAGCCTGGGCGGCAAGGCGCTGGTCGAACTGATCGTGGAGCACACCCACACCTGTTACCAGGGTGACCGCACACACCGCCATGCCTGGGGTTATGGCTGCGGCGCATGCCCGGCCTGCGAGTTGCGTGCGCGCGGCTACTTCCAGTTCATCGCGGCGCCGGGCTGAGCGGCGCCGGCCGTCGCGCTGGACAGTGCGGCCGCTTATCGTCCACCGAGAGGACGGCATTCGCCCGCGCCGTTAAATAGGTCACCAATCGGGCTCCAGGTTCGTGCACTATGCCGCACGCGCTTGTTACACCCTGTAATATCGCGCCCGTTTGTTTACTTTCGGAAACAGCCGCAGGCTCGCTATGAATCCCTCTCCGCTATTCCCTCCGCGTCGGAAATCCAGCGCCACGCTGCGCCTGGCGCGCACCGCGCTCTTCGTTGCGCTGGCCGTGCACGGCATGGGCGCGCAGGCCGTGACCGACAGCAAGGCCTCCCGTTATTACGAGGATGCGCTGACCCGGTACGAGCGCAAGGACATGCCCGGGGCGATCATTCAGTTGAAGAACGCGCTGCAGATCGACAAGAACATGCTGCCGGTGCAGGTGCTTCTCGGCAAGGCGCTGCTGGCCAATGGCGAAACGGTTGCCGCCGAAGTGGCGCTGGACGAAGCGGTGCGGCTGGGGGTGAACCGCGCCGAAGTGGTGATCCCGCTCGGCCAGGCCTACATCGCGCAAGGCAAACACAAGTTGATGCTCGACCAGCCGCAATTCGCCGTGGCCGGCCTGCCGCCCACGCAGCAGTTGCAGCTGCTGCTGTTGCGCGCCTCGGCGCAGGCGGACCTTGGCGACGTGCGCAGCGCGCTCAAGACGCTGGACGAGGCGCGGATCGTCGATGCGCGTTCGCCGGAAGCCTGGCTGGCCGAGGTGCCGATTCGCATCCGGGCGCGCCAGTTTGCCGAAGGCGACGCGGCCGTGAACCGCGGGCTGGCACTGGCTCCGAATTCTGCCGAAGCACGCTACCAGAAGGCCGCGCTGATGCATGTGCAGGGTAATTTGCGCGGCGCGTTGGCGGGTTACGAAAATGCGCTGCAGCAAGACCCGAAACACCTGGAATCGCGCGTTGCGCGTGCCGGCCTCGAGATCGACCTGAAGCAATATGCCGAGGCTGCCAAGGACGTGGCCGAGTTACAGCGCCAGTCGCCGCGCGAACCACGCGCCGCTTACCTGAAGTCGCTCCTGGCCGAGCGTGATGGCGACCAGGTCGCGGTGGCGAAGGCGCTGCGCGAGGTCACCACCTTCCTCGATCCGGTGCCCGTGGGCTTCATCCAGTACCGGCCGCAGTTGTTGATGCTCAACGGCTTGGCGCACTACGGGTTGAAAGAAAACGAAAAGGCCAAGGCTTATTTCGAGTCCTTTCAGCGGGTGCAAGGCAACAGCCCGGTGTCCAAGCTGCTGGCGCAGATCTACCTGTCTGAAAACAACGTGGGCCGCGCTTCCGAAGTGCTGGAGCAATACATCAAGGCGCAGCCCGGTGACGGCCAGGCGCTGACGATGCTGGCCGGCGCGCAGATGGCCCAGGGGCGCAATGCGAAAGCCACGGCGCTGATGCAGCAGGCGCTGACCACCAGGGACGCGCCTGAATTTCATACCGCACTGGGCCTGAGCATGGTGGGCGCGGGCCAGGTCGGTGATGGCATGGCCCAATTGGAAGCCGCTTTCAAGGACCCGACCCAGGTACAGGCCGGTGTTGCATTGGTGGGCCTTTACTTGCGCGACAGCCAGCCAGCGAAGGCCCTCGTCGTCATCGACAAACTGCTGAAGCAACAACCGGCGAACCCGGCTTACTTCAACATGACCGGCATGGCCCAGGCCCAGTTGGGCAAGATGGCCGAGGCCAAGGCCGCATTCGAGCGTGCCCTGCAACTCGACGCCACGCTGGTTCAGCCCAAGCTGAATCTGGCGCGGCTGGACATGGCGGCCAAGGCCTACGATTCCGCTGAAACGCGGCTTCAGGCCATCCTGAAAGCCAATGACAAGAACATCGACGCGATGTACGAAATGGCCAATCTTTCGGCCCGCCGCGGACAACAGCCGGAGACCCTGCGCTGGCTCGAGAAAGCCAGCGATATGGCTGGCCCGGGCGAATTGCGGCCGGGTAGCGCGCTGGTCGAATTTCACCTGCGCAACAAGGCGCCGGCGCTGGCGCTGGAAGCGGCCAAGCGGCTGTCGGCCAAGGCATCGGACAACCTGTCGGTCATGTTGATCTACGGTCGCGCGCAACTCGCCAACGGCGATGTGGACGGCGCGCGTTCCACCTTCTCCGGCGCCACGCGGTTTGCCGATTTCAGTGCGCCGCAGCAGACCGAGATCGCCTTGCTGCAACTGTCGGCCAACAACGTGGCCGGCGCCGCCTACAGCCTGGAAAAAGCCCTGTCGAGCCAAGCCGACTACCTGCCGGCCCAGGTGCTGATGGCCGACGTGGAACTGCGGCAGAACCTGCCGGCCAAGGCCGAGCAGCGTGCGCGCCAGGTGCTGGCGATGGCGCCCAAGCGTGCCATCGGCCAAAGCCTTCTGGGTGATGTGGCTCAGGCCCGCGGCCAGAATGCCCAGGCGGTGGAAGCCTATCGACGTGCCTACCAGCTGGAGCCGGGCACCGACACCATGCTGCGCCTGTTCAATGCGCTGTCGCGGCAGGACGGCAAGCAGGCGCTGCAATTGGGCGAGCAATGGACCAAGGCCCATCCGCAGGACCAGCCAGTGCGCCGCGCGCTGGCCGACAGTTACGCGCGCGCCGGCAACAACGCCGCGGCCCGAGCGGGTTATGAAGCCGTGCTGAAGGATTCGCCAGACAACAGCGTGGTGCTGAACAGCCTGGCCAACGTGCTGCTCCGCATGAAAGACCCTTCCGCAGTGGCTGTCGCCGAGCAGGCCGTCGCCAAAGACCCAGCCAGCGCAAACGCCATCGACACGCTGGGTTGGGCCTTGTTCAAGTCGGGCCAGCCCGACAAGGTCGACCGTGCATTGCAGCTGCTGCGCGACGCCAGGTTGCGTGAGCCTGCCAACCCCGAAATCAGGTACCACCTGGCCGCGGTGCTGTCCCAGTCCGGTCGTAAAACCGAGGCCCAGGACGAGGTGGACGCCGCGCTGAAATCCGGTCGTACGTTCGAGAGCATCGCCGACGCGCAGACCCTGTCGAAGGCATTGCGCTAAGCAAACGGACCGAGCGGTCCGGTAAGCGGATGTGAATCGGTTGTCGATAATATTTACATTTACCCTGGCAACTTATGCAAAATTATTCACAAGTGGTTGAAAGCAAAGGTAAAAATTAAGCTGGCACAGTTTTAGCTTTACGTTCCTTATACGTTCGACATTCAGTCTTAATAAGCTCAGCAAGAGGATCAACCAATGAACAACAAAAACCTACGTCAAACGCGGATCACGAAGTTCATGGCCGCTTGTGCGCTGGCCGGTGCGGCCACTTGCAGCTTTGCAGCTGACACGGTGTGGGATCTGGGCGCGACCTGCGCCAGCGGCGACGCCGCCGGTGCCATCGCGTGCGGCAGCATCACCGCGCAGGCTTACTCGACCAACACGACCGCTGGCACGGCGTTCACCACGGCCACCATTCACAACTGGGGTTCGGGCAGCGGCCTCGGCGTGTACGGCACCAGCGACAGCGGCAGCCCCAACCACGCAACTGACAATTCAAACGGCACCGACTTGATTGCGCTGAATTTTGGTACCAGCAAGGTCAATCTTTCCACGATCACCTTGGGCTGGTGGGCGAATGACGCCGACATCACTGTGTTGGCCTACACCGGTTCGGGCGTGCCAAACATTGCAGCAGGAATTACAACATTTACTGCTGCTAACGGTTGGACTTCGGTGAAGAATTATGGCGCGGCCACTACCACCGCCACCAACACTGGCGGCACCGACACCGACAAGTCATATGCCACGACGGATTCCACGACCTACTCCAGCTGGTGGCTGATCAGCGCCTACAACGCCAGCTTCATCACCGGCAGCACTTCCCTCGACAGCATCTCCGACTATGTGAAGGTCCTGTCGGTGGCCGGTACGGTCAAGTCGGTCACGCCGCCAGGCAAGGTCCCAGAACCAGGCTCCCTGGCGCTGATGGGTGCTGCCTTCTGTGCCTTCCTCGGCGTGCGTCGCCGCAAGGCCAAGGCCGCCTCGATCTAAGACTCTGCGCAACCCACGTGGAAAAAGCACCGGTCAACCCGGTGCTTTTTTCATGGTGGCTTCGGTTTGAAGCGGTGGGCCTCAGATGATGCCCGCGCTCCGCAAGGCCTGCACGCGCGCGGCGTCCAGGCCCATCTCTTCCAGCACCTCATGCGTATGTTGCCCCAGCGCTGGCGGCGCACGGTGCAGCACCGACGGGGTCTGGCTGAGCCGCAGCGGGCTGGCCACACCGGCGATGCTGGCCACGCCGTCGCCCGCATCGCGCGGCAGTTCCACGCGCAGGCCGCGGGCCTTGACTTGCGGGTCGTCGAAGGCCTGGGCCAGGTTGTTGATCGGCCCGCAGGGCACGGCCTTGTCTTCGAACAGCGCCACCCATTCAGCGGTGCTGCGGGTGCGGGTGATGGCTTCCATCGCCGGGATCAGCGCCAGGCGGTTCACCACGCGCAAGGTGTTGGTGGCGAAGCGCGCGTCGCTGGCCCATTCGGGCCTGCCCACGGCCTGGCAGAAACGTGTGAACTGGCCGTCGTTGCCGATGGCCAGCAGCATCGCGCCGTCGGCGGTGGGAAAGTCCTGGTAGGGCGCCAGGCTGGGGTGGCTGTTGCCCTGGCGCTGCGGGATGCCGCCGGTGTTCAGGAAGCCCGCCGCCTGGTTGGCCAGAATCGCCATGCCCACGTCGAGCAGTGCCATGTCCACATGCTGGCCCAGGCCGGTGCTGTGGCGCACCTGCAGCGCGGCCAGGATGGCGGTGGAGGCGTAGACGCCGGTGAACAGGTCGGTCAATGCCACGCCCACCCGCACGCCGCCGCCGCCGGGCTCGCCATCGGCCCGGCCGGTGATGCTCATCATGCCGCTCGAGGCCTGGACCAGCAGGTCGTAACCGGCGCGCTCGGCATACGGGCCGTCCTGCCCGAAGCCGGTGATCGAGCAGTAGATCAGGCGCGGATTGATGGCCTTGAGGCTTGCATAGTCGAGCCCGTAATTCTTGAGCCCGCCGACCTTGAAGTTCTCCACCAGGATGTCGCTCTGCAGCGCCATCTCGCGGATCAGCGCCTGGCCTTCGGGCTTGGCCATGTCGATGGTGACCGAGCGCTTGTTGCGGTTGCAGGCGGTGAAATAGGTGGCCTGGTCGGTGTCGTGGCCGTCGGCATC
>JAQGMQ010000717.1 GCA_028292305.1 Rhodoferax sp. | reverse complement strand
GGGACCCTGCGCTGCGCTGCGGGCAAACCTGCGCTGGCGGGTGTCGGCGGGGGTCTGGCTAAACTCGCTGCGCTCAAACAACGCCAGCCCTGATCCCGCCGCCCCCCACCATCGCAGGCCCAGCCAGGACGGGTGGGGTCCGGGGGCAAATACCGCCGTCGCTGCGCTGGGCAACAGCCGAACAGCCAACAGTCGCCAGCCGCGGCGGCTTGCACCCCTGCCTTGTCCCCTCGCCCGCGTGCGGGAAAGGGCTAGGGTGAGGGTCGGCGTCGCGCGCAGGGATGTCAACAACCACCCTCACCCCAGCCCTCTCCCGCACGCGGGAGAGGGAGCAAGACCGGCACGGTAGCCAGCGCAGCGCAGCGACGCGTCCGGTATCCGGCTCCCGGCCCCCTCCCCACCCCCTCTAAATGCGCCGAGGAGCGCAGGGTTTGGCGGATCAGGGCTGGCGTTGTTTGAGCGCAGCGAGTTTAGCCAGACCCCGCCAAACGCGAGCACCGCAGGCTCCCGCAGCGACAGCGTAGGGCGCAGTTAGTGGGGGCGCTTTCTTTGGGGCCCGTTTCTTGTGCGCACAAGAAAGGGGTCTCGCCCGCCGGTGCGACTACCGGCCAGCAGCCTCAACAACCGTTGACAAATCAACCAGACATGACGCCCTGACCCAAGCCCCTCACCAGCTCAGCACGAACAGAGAATGCGCAACACCCAAATTTCAAAATCCCAACTGGTTGCATTTATCCACTACTTGGTTTAAATTATCAACCAACCCAAAAACCAAAAAGAATGAACACCCGCATCACCCGCCTGCTGGGCATCCAGCACCCCATCGTCCAGGCCGGCATGAGCTGGGCCTCCTCCAGCGCGGCGCTGCCCGCGGCCGTGTCCAACGCCGGTGGCCTCGGTGTACTGGCCGCCGGGCCGATGTACCTGGAGGATTTCAAAACCACCCTGGCCGCCCTGCGCCAGGCCACCGACAAGCCCTTCGCCGTCAACATCCCGCTCTACCGGGTCGAAGCCGACAAGATCCTCGACGCCATGTTCGCCGCGCGGGTGCCGGTGGTGATCGCCTCGCAGGGCGGGCCCAAGGCGCACCTGCCGCGCTTTCGCGAGATCGGGGCCAAATGGATCCAGGTGGTGTCCACGCTGGAACACGCCAAAAAGGCTCAAGCAGCGGGCGTCGACGCGCTGATCGTCGTCGGTGGCGAGGCGGGCGGCCACCCGCCGGCCAACGAGGTCAGCACGCTGGTCACCGTGCGCCGGGTGCTGCAGGAGGTGTCGATCCCGGTGATCGCCGGTGGCGGCGTGGCCGATGGCTGGGGCATTGCCGCGCTGTTGGCGCTGGGGGCCGACGCGGTGCAGTTGGGCACGCGTTTCCTGCTGACCACCGAGGCCACGGTGCACGCCAACTACAAGGATGCGGTGCTGCGCGCCGACGTGGCCGACACCGCGCTCGTGGGCCGGCGCAGCCTGCCGGTGCGGGCGCTGAAGAACGCCTTTGCCGACAGTATCTTCGAGGCCGAACGCCGCGACGCGCCGGCCGCCGAATACGAGGCCCTGTTCAAGAAAAGCACGTTGCGCCAGGCCGCGCTCGACGGTGACGTGGCCTGGGGCAAGGTCGAAGCCGGCCAGTCCGCCGGCCTGGTGCACCGGATCGCGTCTGCGGCCGAGGTGATGCAGAGCCTGGTCGACGAACTGGCCCAGGCCACGGCCCGCATGCGCACGATGTCCGAATGAACCCCACCCGATCCAACCCATGACCATGCAACACCTGACCATCGAAAACCGCGGCGCCGTGCGTGTGCTCACGCTCAGCCGGCCCGACAAACACAACGCGCTCAACACCGTGCTCACACAGGAGTTGCTGGCCGCGCTGCGCGACGCCGACGTGGAGGCCAGCGTCAACGCCGTGGTACTCACCGGCGCGGGCAGATCGTTCTGCGCCGGTGCCGACACCACCGAGTTCTCGGCGCTGGTGCCCGACGATCCGGGCGCCGTGACGCGGCGGGCCGACCTCACCACGGCACTGCACCTGGTGTTCTCGCAGATGGCCAAGCCGGTGGTGGCGGCGGTGCGCGGCAACGCGCTCGGCGGCGGCGCGGGGCTGGCGCTGGCCTGCGATCTGCTGGTGGCGTCCGACAGCATGCGCTTCGGTTACCCGGAGCTCAAACACGGCATCGTGGCCGCCGTGGTACTGGCCAACCTGGTGCGCCAGGTGGGCAAGAAACAGGCCTTCGAACTGGTGGCCCTGGCCGAGCCGATCGATGGCGCGCGGGCCCTGGCCCTGGGCCTGGCCAACCGCAGCGTGCCCGATGCCGAGGTGCTGGCCACCGCGCTCGCCATGGCCGAGAAATTGGCCGGCTGGAGCCCCATCGCCATGGCCACCACCAAGCGCACCTTCCACCGCGTGGCCGATCTCACGCTGGCCCAGGCGCTCGACGTCGGGCGCGACGCGAATGTGATGATGCGCGGCTTCAAGAAGCCGGCCACCACCGGGAGCGCCTGATGCGGCCGCTCGAAGGCGTCAGTATTCTGGATCTGTCGCGCGTGCTGGCCTGCCCGTTCGCGTCGATGATCCTGGCCGAACTCGGCGCCACGGTGATCAAGGTGGAACAGCCCGGCAGCGGCGACGAGACCCGCGGCTTCGAGCCGGTGGTCGAGGGCGAGGTGGAAGATGTCTCGGCCTACTACCTGGCCTTCAACCGCAGCAAACAATCCATCACCGTGAACCTGCGTTCGCCCGAAGGCCAGGACGTGGTGCGCCGGCTGGCCGGCACGGTGGACGTGGTGCTGGAGAATTTTCCGGTCGGCACGCTCGCCAAATACGGACTCGACTACGCCAGTCTCTCGGCGCTGTATCCGCAGCTGGTCTACGTGTCGTGCACCGGCTTCGGCATGACCGGGCCGTATGCGCACCGCAAGGGTTACGACACGGTGTTCCAGGCCATGGGCGGCATCATGAGCCTGACCGGCGAACGCGGCGGCGGCCCGGTCAAGCCGGGCTTGCCCGTGGCCGATCTGACGTCTGGCCTGTGGGTGGCCATCGGCATCCTGGCCACCTTGGCCGGCCGGCAGAAAACCCAGGCCGGCTGCCATGTCGACTTCTCCATGTTCGACGGCCAGGTGGGGTTGTTGTCGCTGGCCGCGGCACGCTGGTTCACGCTGGGCGAGGTGCCGCAGCGCCTGGGCACCGAACACCCGGGCCGCATCCCCTCGGCGGCTTTTGTCTGCAGCGACGGCAAGTGGGTGCAGATCACCGGCAGCGACCAGCACTGGCAGCCGTTGTGCAACCTGCTGGGCCTGGAAGCCTGGGCCGAAGACAGCACGCTGGCGCGCAATGCCGACCGCGTGCGCCGGCGCGAAGAGGTGATGGCCGGCCTGTCGAAAGCCATCGCGCGGTTGTCGCGCGACGAGTTGTGCCGCCGCTGCGATGCCGTGGGTGTGCCGGCGGGGCCGATCCTCAACGTCGACGAAGTGCTGAACAACGAACACGTGGCCGCGCGCGGCATGGTCGACACCTACGAGCACCCGCTGATCGGCAGCTTCAAGGGGGTGCGCGTGCCGTTCCGTTTCAAGGGCTTCGACGACCCGGGCTTCGACCGGCCACCACTGCTCGGCGAACACACCGACCGCATCCTGGCGGAGCGCCTGGGGTTCATGCCCGCGCAGATCGAAGCCCTGCGCAGCGCACGCGCCATCTGATTCAAATCACCACCCGGAGACAAAAAAATGAGCAACCGCAGACCCCTCCCAGCCCTGGCCCGTTCACTGGCGCTGGCCGCCGTCACCACCGCCATCCTGGGCCACGCGCCCGCCGCCCTGGCGCAGGGCGAAGCCTATCCCACCAAGCCGATCACCCTGGTCAACCCGTATGCCGTGGGCGGCCCGGCCGACCTGCTGGGCCGCGCATTGGCCAAGAACCTGGGCGAACAATTGGGCACCGCCATCATCGTGGAGAACAAGGCCGGCGGCGGTGCGTCGATCGGTGCGGGCTTCGTGGCCAAGGCGCCGGCCGACGGCTACACGCTGCTGCTGGGCACCTCGGCCGCCCATGTGGTGACGCCGGCCGCCACCACCGTGCCGTACGACGGTGTGAAAGACTTCGCCTTCATCGGCATCGTCGCCAACGTGCCCAACATGCTTACCGTGCACCCCTCGGTGAAGGCCGCGAACTTCAAGGAATTCGTGGCCCTGGCCAAGGCCGAGCCGGGCAAGCTCAGCTACGCTTCGGCCGGCCTGGGCAGTTCGCCACACATCGGCGGTGAGATGCTGAAGTTCAAGGCCGGGCTCGATCTGGTGCACGTTCCCTACCGCGGCGCCGCGCCGGCCGCCACCGACCTGGTGGCCGGCACGGTGCCGGTGGGCATGCTCAACCTTTCGGGCGTGGAGCCCTTCATCAAGGCCGGCCGCCTGCGGGCCATCGCCTATGGCGGCAGCAAGCGTGCGGCGGGCCAGCCCGATGTGCCGACCTTCACCGAACTCGGCTTCCCCGGCTTCATCTCGGGCAGCTGGTACAGCCTGGCCGCGCCGGCCAAGACGCCGCCGGCTGTGCTCGACAAACTGGCCAAGGCCCTGGCCGCCGTGCAGGCCAGCCCCGAGTTCCAGGCCGTGGCCGCGCAGCAAAATGCCGAGTTGCTGTCGCTCGACCGCGCAGGCGCCAGCAAGTTCGTGCGCGACGATGCGCAGGCCATGGCCGAGCTGATCAAGGCCACCCACATGAAACTCACCGACTGATGACTGAACCGATGCAGACCATGGCCCATCTCTACGCTTCCTTCGAAACATTGCGCGTCACCCTGCGCGAGCAGGTCGCCACGCTGACCCTGAACCGGCCCGACAGCCGCAACGCGCTCAACCTGGCCATGTGCCGCGAGATCACCGCCGCCTGCGAGGCCCTCGGCCGCGACGACGCTGTGCACGTGGTGCTGCTCGACGCCGCGGGCGCCGTGTTCTGCGCCGGTGCCGACCTGAAGGAACGCCAGGGTATGACCACGGCCGACCTGGTAGCCAGGCGCGTCGAAGGCTTCACCGCGTACGG
>JAQGMQ010000715.1 GCA_028292305.1 Rhodoferax sp. | reverse complement strand
GTTCTCGTTTTCGGTCGGCGATTTCGTCAAGTCAACCTTGATCAGCGTGTCGGTCATTGCAGTGGCTCCTGGTGGTTGTGGTGAATGAATGGATCAGACAGATTCAGACGGAAAGATAGGCCTTGATGTGGTTGATGTCGGTCTTGTCGCGGGCCGTTTCATGCACCAGGCGGCCGCCTTCGATGACGAACAGGCGGTCGGCCACGTCCATGGCGAACGACAGCACCTGCTCCGACACGATGATCGTGATCTGGCGCATCTTGCGGATCTCGTTCAGCGCCTTGGCGATGTCCTTGATGATCGACGGCTGGATGCCTTCGGTGGGCTCGTCGAGCAGCAGCACCTTGGGGTTGGTGACCAGCGCGCGCGCAATCGCAAGCTGTTGCTGCTGGCCGCCGGAGAGGTTGCCGCCCTTGCGGCTCTTCATGTCCCACAGCACCGGAAACAGCGCGTAGATTTCTTCGGGGATGCGCTTGACCTTGGCGTTCTCCAGGCCGGTCTGGATGTTCTCTTCCACGGTGAGCGTGGGGAAGATCATGCGGCCCTGCGGCACATAGGCGATGCCCTTGGCGACGCGGCGAAAACTCTCGTCCTTGGACACGTCCTGGCCGGCCACGGTGATGGTGCCGCTCTTCAGCGGCAGGATGCCCATCAGGCTCTTGAACAGCGTGGTCTTGCCCATGCCGTTCCGGCCCAGGATGGCCACGGTCTCGTTGGCATGGCCCTCGAACGACAGGCCGTGCAGGGCCTCGCTCTGGCCGTAGGCGACGTGCAGGTCTTCGACCTTCAGCATGGTGTTGCTCATTGCGATGACTCCAGGTGGGGATGCGCGCGGTGGACCTGCATGTCAGTGCCCCAGGTAAACGTCGATGACCTTCGGGTCGGCCTGCACCTTCTCCATCGGGCCTTCGGCCAGGATCTTTCCCTGGTGCATCACGGTGACCTTGTGGGCGATGCGCTTGACGAATTCCATGTCGTGTTCGATGACGATCACCGCGCGGTTCTTGCAGATGCGCTGCAGCAGCTCGGCGGTGAGTTCGCGTTCGCGCGAGCTCATGCCGGCGATGGGCTCGTCCAGCATCAACAGCTCGGGCTCCTGCATCAGCAGCATGCCGATCTCGAGCCACTGCTTCTGGCCGTGGCTCAGCAGGCCGGCTTCGGTGTCGAGCTTGTCGGCCAGCATGATGTCGTCGGCCACGGCCTGCACCTTCGACTTCACTTCGTCGGTGCACTTGAAGCCCAGCGCGCCGAACACCGAGCGCCCGCCCGGATACGACACTTCGAGGTTCTGGAACACCGACAGATTTTCATAGATCGACGGCGTCTGGAACTTGCGGCCGATGCCCAGGCGCACACGGCGGTACTCGGCCATCCGGGTGAGCTCGGTGTTCTTGAACTTGATGCTGCCGGCGCTGGCCCGGGTCTTGCCGCAGATCAGGTCGAGCAGCGTGGTCTTGCCGGCGCCGTTCGGGCCGATGATCACGCGCAGCTCGTTTTTGTCGATGTAGAGGGTCAGCGCATCGATGGCCTTGAAACCGTCGAAGGAGACGGTCAGGTCTTCGACGGCGAGGGCGAAGTCGGTGTTGCTCATGGTGGTGCTCGGTAGACTTCGGGTGGGACGCTAGACGCTTTGACCGCGCACGCCATCGGGCAGGCTGTGGTCGGCCTTGGCGGCCACCGGCGCAGGCGCCGCGGCATGCACCGGCTGGGCGGTCGGGGCCGGCACTTCGGCGCGGCGCAGCGCTTCGCGGCGCTCTTTCCACCACGGCACGATGTGGCTTTCCCACAGCCCGGCCAGGCCCATCGGGAAGGCCATGGTCACGCCGATGAACAGGCCGGCCATCAGGAACAGCCACAGGTCGGGGAAGCTCTCCGAGAAGAAGGTCTTGCCGGCGTTGACCAGCAGCGTGCCGTACACCGCGCCGACCAGGCTCATGCGCCCGCCGACCGCCGCGTAGATCACCATCTCGATCGACGGCACGATGCCCACGAAGCTCGGTGACATGAAGCCTACCTGCAGCGAGAACAGCGCCCCGCCGATGCCCGACAGCGCGGCCGCGAGGCAGAAGGTGAAGACCTTGAAGTTGGCCACGTCATAACCCGAGAACCGCACGCGGTCTTCCTTGTCGCGCATGGCCAGCAGCAGCGTGCCTACCTTGCCCACCTGGATCCAGCGGCACAGCAGGATGCCCAGCGTGAGCAAGGCCACGCAGAGGTAGTAGAGGATGTATTTGGCGCTGTCGGTGCGGGTGTCCCAGCCGAGCACGGTCTTCAGGTCGGTCATGCCGTTCACGCCGCCGGTGTAACCCTGCTGGCCGATGATCAGCACGGTGACGATCAGGGCCACGGCCTGCGTGATGATGGCGAAATACACGCCGCCCACGCGCCGCTTGAACATCGCGAAGCTGACGATCCAGGCCAGCAGCGTGGGCACGGCGATGATCAGGATCAGCGTCAGCGGCAGGCTCTTGAACGGCAGCCAGAAGGTGGGCAGCTCGGTGATCTGGTTCCAGTCCATGAAGTCGGGGATGCCGGGGGTCGACTGGATCTTGGTGGTGATCGGGTCCGAGGCTTCGAGCTTCAGGAACATCGCCATGGCATAACCGCCCAGGCCGAAGAACACGCCCTGCCCCAGGCTCAGCACGCCGCCGTAGCCCCACACCATCACCAGGCCGATGGCCACGAAGGCATAGGTCAGATATTTGCCGACCAGGTTCAGCCGGAAGATGTCGAGCGTGAGCGGCAACACCACGGCCAGCAGGAACACCAGCAGCAGGACGCTGGTGAGCTGGTAGCGTTGGATCCAGTACTTGATGGATGTCATTGGGAGGCTCCGGAGCAGATCAGGAAATGGGGTTTACCGGCGCACCTTGGAGGCGAACAGGCCTTGTGGGCGCATCATCAGGATCAGCACGATGATCGACAGCGTGATCACCTTGGCCATCGAGCCGGCCAGGAAGAATTCGGTGATCGACTGCGTCTGCGCAATGCCGAAGGCCGAGACCACGGTGCCCAGCAGGCTGGCCGCGCCGCCAAAGGTGACCACCAGGAAGGCGTCGACGATGTAGAGCGAGCCCGAGGTCGGCCCGGTGGAGCCGTTGGTGGTGAAGGCCGCGCCCGCCACGCCGGCGATGCCGCAGCCGATGGCGAACGTCAGCCGGTCGGTCTTCTGGGTGTCGATGCCGATGGCATTGGCCATGATGCGGTTGCTCACCGTGGCCCGCACGCGCAGGCCCCAGCGGCTCTTGTGCAGCGCCAGCAGGATGCCGCAGGTGACCACGGCGGTGAGGCCCAGCACGAACATGCCGTTGATCGGAATGTCGAGCCCTTCGGACGGCGCCCACGAGCCGAGCAGCCAGTCGGGCAGCGTGGGGCTGACTTCCTTCGGGCCGATGAAGGTGCGGAAGCTTTGCTGCAGCGCCAGGCTCACGCCCCAGGTCGCCAGCAGGGTGTCGAGCGGGCGCTTGTAAAGGTGGCGGATCAGGCCCCATTCCACCAGCCAGCCGGCGACGAACGCAAAACCGAACGCCGCGACGATGGCGAGCGGAAAGTAATAAGGCATCAGCTGCGGCGCATGCGCCGAGGTGATGGTGGAGCCCAGGTAGATGGTGTAGGCGCCGATGGTCATGAACTCGCCATGCGCCATGTTGATCACGCCCATCTGGCCGAAGATGATCGCCAGCCCCAGGCCCATGAGCAGCAGCACCGCGAACAGGCTCAGCCCCGCGAAGCCCTGCATCAGGCCGATGTTCATCATCTCGGAAATTGTCATGGGGAGCACTCCACGGGGGTCACACGGTCAAACTGAAAACGGCAGCCACCAGGCCACGCGGGCCTGGTCAGAAGATCGCGCTGCCGAACCGCATGAAGAGGGTCGGCAGGCGTCTGATCGGGTTACTGGTAACCCTTTGGAAACGGATCGGGCTTGATCAGCTCAGGCGATTCGGCAACGATCTTGAAGGTGGCGTCCGGCATGCCCATCGCGATGCGCGACTTGCTCCACAGGTGGTGGTTCGCGTCGAGCTTGACGTAGCCTTCGGGCGCGGTCTTGAGCTCGATGCCAGGCGAGGCGGCGACCACCTTGTCGATGTCGAAGCTCTTGGCCTTTTCGACCGCGGCCTTCCACAGCCAGGGGCCGAGGTAGCCGGCCTGGGTCACGTCGCCGATCACCGAATCCTTGCCGTACTTGGCCTTGAACGCGGCAACGAACTTCTTGTTGTTTTCGTTTTCCAGCGACTGGAAGTACTTCATCGACGAGTAGAAGCCGGCGAAGTTCTCGCCGCCCACGCCGGTCATTTCGTCTTCCGTCACCGACAGCGTCAAGAGGAACTGCTTGTCACCGGTGATGCCGGCGGCCTTCAGCGCCTTGTAGAACGCGACGTTGGAGCCACCCACCACGGCGGCGTAGATGCAGTC
>JAQGMQ010000708.1 GCA_028292305.1 Rhodoferax sp. | reverse complement strand
CTGCAGGGCGAAGACCTGCGCGTGCTGCGCGGCGGCGTGTCGATGCGCGCTTCGTGGCGCGATGCGCAGCTGATGAACCTGCACAGCCGGCTGGCGCAGCGGGTGTTGATCGAGTTGTCGCACACCGAATACCGCAGCGAGCAGAACCTTTATGACGCGGCCAGCCAGGTGGCGTGGGAGATCTGGTTCACACCCAAGCAGAGCTTCAAGGTGGAAGTGACGGCGCAGCACAGCCCGCTGACGTCACTCAATTTTGCGGCACTGAAGGTCAAGGACGCCATCGCCGACCGCTTTCGCAACAAACGCGGCGAGCGGCCCGATGTGGACACGCGCTGGCCCGACATCCGCATCTATGCCCACCTGACCACCGAACACGCCACGCTGTACATGGACACCTCGGGCGAGCCGCTGTTCAAGCGCGGCTGGCGCGAAGACAAGGGCGAGGCGCCGCTGAAGGAGACACTGGCCGCGGCCATGATCGCCGCCAGCGAATGGGACGCGGCCACGCCCTTGTACGACCCCTGCTGCGGCAGCGGCACCATCGCCATCGAAGCCGCACAGATCGCCTGCAACATCGCACCCGGCAGCCTGCGCCGCTTCGCCTTCGAAAAGCTGCTGCCTTTCCAGCCCCACGTGTGGACCGGCCTGCTCGAGCAGGCCCGCGCGGCCGAGCATCCGCCCAAGGCCGAAATCTTCGGCAGCGACGTGGCCCACCGCATGGTCGACTTCGCCGAGCGCAACGCCGAACGCGCGGGCGTGGCGGGTGTGGTGCAGTTCCGCGGTGGTGATGCCTTGCAGCGCATGCCGCCCGCGGCCGGTGGCCTGATGCTGGTGAACCCGCCCTATGGCGAACGTATTGCCGTGGCCGGTGTGGCGGGCGCCAACGCCGGACGGCAGGGTGGCCGTGGCGCACCACCGCCGGTCATGGAAAACATCGCCAGCCGCGAAGTCGCACAGACCGACGACGGTGGCGACTTCTTCCCCAAGCTGGCCACGCACTGGAAGAAAAATTACGCCGGCTGGACCGCCTGGGTGCTCACGCCCGACCTCAAGCTGCCGGGCCGCATGCGGCTGAAGGAATCGCGCCGCGTGCCGATGTGGAACGGCCCGATCGAATGCCGGCTGTTCAAGTTCGACATGGTGGCCGGCTCCGCCAGGAAATGAGTGGTGTGCCTGCGGTGACTGTTGTCCTGGACACCAACATCGTCCTGGACATCTTTCTCTTCGACGATGCGGCCGCCAAGCCGCTGAAGCCGGCGCTGGAAACGGGTGCGCTGCGCTGGCTGGCCACACAGCACATGCGCAACGAGCTGGAACGGGTGCTCGACTACGAACACCTGCTGCCGCGCATGGCCTTCTACCAGGTGACGGCTGGCGACATCCTGGCCGCGTTCGACCGGCATGCCACGCTGGTCGAAGTCGCGCCACGCATCGCGGCGGTCTGCAAGGACCCGGACGACCAATGCTTCATCGACCTGGCGGTGGCCCACCAGGCGCTGCTGCTCAGCAAGGACAAGGCGGTGCTGTCGATGAAGAAACGCCTGCTGGCGCTGGGCGTATCGACGCTGAAGGCTTTGCCGGTCAGCCCACCTGCAGCTTGAAGCTGTCGGAGCTGGCGCGGCCCCAGTAGAACTTGAAGACGTTGGGCAGGCTGCTGATGTCGTGGTCCAGCAGAGCACCGGCCGCTAGCGGTGGCAGCACGGTGACCAGCAGCTTCACGCCGGTTTCGTTCATGCGCCGCACGATGTGGTGGGCGGTGATCTCGCCCGGGTGGTTCAAGCCGGCGGCCTGCACCATTTCCTGCAGCGCCTTCAGCGTGTTTTCATGGAAGCGGTACACCCGGTCGGCCTTGTCGGGCACGATCAGCGCCTTCTGGCGCACCGGATCCTGGGTGGTCACGCCGGTGGGGCAATGGCCGGTGTGGCAGGCCTGGGCCTGCAGGCAGCCCAGCGCGAACATGAAGCCGCGCGCCGAATTGCACCAGTCGGCACCCAGCGCCATCATCCGCGCCACGTCGAAGGCGCTGATCACCTTGCCGGCGCAACCCAGCTTGATGCGGCTGCGCAGCCCCACGCCGAGCAGGGTGTTGTGCACCAGCTGCAGGCCTTCCTGCAGCGGTGCGCCCACGTGGTCGGTGAACTCGAGCGGCGCCGCGCCGGTGCCACCCTCGGCCCCGTCGACCACGATGAAGTCGGGCGTGATGCCGGTGACCTGCATCGCCTTGACCATGGCAAACCATTCCCAGGGGTGGCCCAGGCAGAACTTGAACCCCGTGGGTTTGCCGCCCGACAGGGTGCGCAGCCGGGCGATGAAATGCATCATCTCGACGGGCGTGCGAAACGCGCTGTGCGATGAAGGCGAGATGCAGTCCAGCCCGATCGGCACACCACGCGCCGCCGCGATCTCGGGCGACACCTTGGGGCCGGGCAAGACGCCGCCGTGGCCCGGCTTGGCGCCCTGGCTCATCTTGAGTTCGATCATCTTCACCTGCGGGTTTTGCGCGGCCTGGGTGAAGCGGTCGGCGTTGAACGTGCCGTCGTCGTTGCGGCAGCCGAAGTAGCCCGAGCCGATCTCCCAGATCAGGTCGCCGCCGTGCACGGTGTGGTGCACCGAAATCGATCCTTCGCCGGTGTCATGCGCGAACCGGCCGCGCTGCGCTCCCGCGTTGAGCGCCAGGATGGCGTTGGCCGACAACGCGCCGAAGCTCATCGCCGAAATGTTGAACACACTCGCGTCATAAGGCTGGGTGCAGCCCGAGACCACCGCGGGCTCGCCCGGCGCCGGCGTGTGGCCGATGGTGACGCGGAAGTCGTGCGTGGGCAGGTGCGTGGGGGCCACCGAGTGGTTGATCCACTCGTAGCCCTCGGCCAGCACGTCGAGCTGGGTGCCGAAGGGCCGGTTGTCGGGCTCGCTCTTGGCGCGCTGGTACACCAGTGAACGCTGGGCCCGCGAGAACGGCGCGGCGTCGTTGTCGGCCTCGATGAAGTACTGCCGAATCTCGGGCCGCACGAACTCGAACATGTAGCGCATGTGGCCGATCACCGGGTAGTTGCGCAGCACCGATTTCTTGCTCTGGCGCATGTCGAACACGCCCAGCGTGACCAGCCCCGCGAACAGCAGGAAGAACCAGGCGCCCGCGCCCAACGCTGCCATGCTGAACAGGCTGAGCAACAGGCCGAAACAGCACAGCCCGAAGACGGTGTAACGGATGGGGTAGATGGAATTCAGGTACTTCAGCATGGGCTTGGCTTCTTGGTGTTGTGGTGGGGCGGGCCTGCGCTCGGCGCCCGACGGATGCTACTGGCTAAACTGTGGGCCGCTGTTACCTGCACGCGCACGCGCGCCGACTTTCATGAATACCACCACACCCGCCCCCGACGCGCCTTCGGACGCCCTGCTGCCCGAGGATTTCGACGCCATCGAAGACATTCTGGACGACCTGCGCACGCGCTCCGACGAAACCCCGCAATGGGAATTCTGCGAGGGCTTCCTGGCGGCGCTGGTCTGCAGTCGCCGCGCCATTCCCATGCCCGAGGCGCTCGCGGTGCTGTTCGACATCGGCGAAGACGGCGAAGGCTCGTTTGCCGACGCGGCCCAGGAAGAAGCCTTCATGGCACTGTGGAACCGGCGTGTGACCGAGGTGCGCACGGCCCTCGACGCGCCGATCGACAACCTGCAAGACGAAGGCGCCTTCATGCCCGAGGTGACGGACGTGCGCGGCATGATGGCCGACCTGTCGCCCGAAGAGCGGGAGGACGCGATGCGCGACCAGGTAGGCCCGCTGCCCGCGTTCGCCCAGGTGTGGGCGCTGGGCTTCATGTTCGCCGTCGAAACCTGGCCCGAGGAATGGATTCCGCCCGCCAAGGACAAGGAGGCCGTGAAGGTGCTGAACGACGCACTCGACGCCATCGTGGCGCTGAGCGAAGACGACACCGACCCGCCGGAAATCTCGCCCTACGAAATCGATGCGGCCAACGAGGGACTCGAACCGCCGGCGCCGAGCATGTCGCTGGCACGGATGAAGGCCTTCGGTGAGGCGTTATGGGCGGTGTACGACCTGCGCGAGATGTGGCGCGCCATCGGCCCGCGCGTGGAAACGGTGCGCGTCCAGCCCACGCCGGGCCGCAACGACCCCTGCCCTTGCGGCAGCGGCAAGAAGTACAAGAAGTGTCACGGGGCCTGAGCGGCCAGAAATTTGCGTAGGTTGGCGGCCGCCTGGGCGCGCACCTTGGCACGCAGAAACGGCGTCCAGCCGAGCAGCAGCCCCGGTGCCCCCAGCGCCTGGCGCGACCAGGCCCAGAAGTTGAAGCGGTCGCGGTGGGTGAGGATCAGGCCCTGCGCGTCAAAGGTGAAGTTGCCGTCGATGCGGTTGTGCACCAGGCGGCCGGTGGCGCTGAAGCGGTAATGCGCCTCCCAGTGGGCCCGCCCCGTGGCCGCATCGGCCTGGATGTCGCTGGCCTCGAGCCGCCACACGTCACGCCCCTTGGCCTGCGTGGCGCCGCACAACATGGCCCACATGCCGGCCACCTCGCCCCGGCCGCGCAGGCTGAACACTTCGTCGTCGAACTTGGCCGCATCGGCATAACAGCGGCCCATGGTTTCCGCGTCGAGCCGGGCGAAGGCGGCGTAGAAAGTCTGCAGGGTGAGCTGGTTGGCAGGCATGGAAGATCGAGCGGATCGCTGTTGAACAAGTTACCAATAGTTTCGATTGAAGCCCAGCGTGACTGGGTCGGTTTGACGCGACAGCGGCAAAAGTCTTCCGTGCATCGCGTCGCCGTGCGACTTTCAACAATGCCAGAATGTCGAGTTGATGTCCATGCTGGGTTCCACCGTAGCGGGCGCCAGAGCGGCGCTTTGTCGCAGGGTGCGCACGCATGGTCAAACCGTTATCCCGCCCCGCCCACAGTGAGCCTCTAATTCGTGCAGCCACTCAGATCCATTGACCCGGTGATTTCGTTTCGCAACAGCCATGGTGAAACCATGCGCGGCACGCTGACCAGCTACCAGCAACATGCGTTGGTGATGGAGGTCTACAACCCCAACTCGATCGTCCAGGTGAGCGAGGTGGTGCACGACCTCACGGTGCGCAGCGGCGACAAGACCATCTACAAGGGCAAGGCCGTGGTGGTCAGCCTGGTCAACACCGGCCTGATGACGGTGGTGTCGGTCACGCTCACCGACGACTGGCACGAGGCCATCGGCAACCTGGCCGACCCGGCATCCATCGCACAGCAGGCTTCGGCCTTCGTCGAAGACTGGGTCGACCGCTTCAGCATCATGCCCGCCTACCAGGTGGCGGTCAGCGAGCTGCGCGCCTACCTGACCGACATGGCGCGCTGGGTCGACCAGGCCGACCTGGCGCAGTCGCTGCCGCGCGAGGCTTCGGGCCGGTTGCGCGAGGACGTCTTCCTGGGCATCGCCCAGCCGCTGATCCACAAGGTGCGCGCCTTTGTGGACCGCTTCGAAGCCGTGGCCGGCACCGTGGCGCCCGAGTTGCAGGCGGCGCACCGCGTGTTTGCCCAGGCGGCGCTGCATCCGCTGATCTTGCGCGCGCCCTTCGTCTACCGCACCTTCGCCAAGCCACTGGGTTATGCCGGCGACTACGAGATGGTGAACCAGATCCTGTCGGACCCGCGTGAAGGCGGCAGCACGTACTTCCAGATCATCAACACCTTCTTCCTGCAAGCCGTGGTGGCCCGCGCGCACCGCAACCGCATCGACATCCTCGACGGCTACCTGGCCGGCCTGCCCGACACGCCCACCGACGCCGACGCGCCGATCCACGTGCTCAACGTCGGTTGTGGCCCGGCCATCGAGGTGCAGCGCCTGATTGCCAGCCACCCGACACCGGCGCGGCTGCACTTCACGCTGATGGACTTCAGCCAGGAAACACTGGCCTACACCCAGGCCCGCATCCAGGAAGCCTGCGACAAGCGCGGTGTTGCCATCGAGGTCGACTGGGTCAATGCCTCGGTGCACCACCTGATCAAACGCGCCTCGGCCTCGGCCACCAAACGCCTGGGCGAGAAGAAGTTCGACTTCGTCTACTGCGCCGGCCTGTTCGACTACCTTTCTGAAAAGGTCTGCCAGCGCCTGCTGCAATATTTTGCCGACCGCACCAAGCCCGGCGGCACCATCCTGGCCACCAACGTGCACAGCAGCAACCCGGAGAAGAACGCGATGGAGCATCTGCTCGAATGGCATCTGGTGTACCGCGACGAGGCCGACATGCGGCGCATCGCCCCGACCGGCTGCCGCATCGAAAAGATTTACACCGACGACACCGGCGTCAACGTGTTCCTCGAGCTGCGCAACGCCACGCCAACCGCTGCGCCGGCCCTGCCCGCCTGATCTCCCGCCCATGCTTCCCATGTTGCCCACGATCCACCTCGGCTACCAGGCCAAACTGGCCAACTTCCGGCTGGGCTACAGCCGCTTCGGTTGCGCGTTGGCGATCGCGCTGGTGCTTGGCGGCGTGGCGCTCGACCTGGCCTTCTACCCCGACCTGCTCAGCGTGCTCGGCATGGCGCGGCTGGCCTGCTCGGGCCTGCTGGGGCTGTGCCTGATCGCGTTGTTCACCGCGCCGGGCGGTGCCTATGTGCGTGGGCTCACGTTCTTCTGGCTGGCGTTGCCGCAGGTGATGATCGCCTGGATGATCTACCGCACGCAGGGCGCCGCGTCGCCGTATGTGTTCGGCCTGAGCCTGGCGCTGTACGCCGCGGGCATCATCATGCCGATCGGCTTTTTGCACAGCATCGGGCTGGGCGTGGTCACCTGCCTGGTCTACATCGGCGCCTGCCTGGCGCATGCGGTGCATTCACCCGACAGCGCTTCATTGCTCACCGGCAACTCGCTGTTCCTGCTGTTCTCGGCCACCATCTCGGCCACCTGCACCTGGTTCAACGAAAAGGCGCGGCTGCAGTTGTTCCAGCTGCAGCACGAGGTGTCCGAGAAAAACGCGGCGCTGCAAAGCACCAACCAGGCGCTGGCCGAAATCAAGGGCCACATGATGCAGCAGGAAAAGATGGCCGCGCTGGGCACGCTGGCCGCGGGCTTGCTGCACGAGGTCAACAACCCGGTCAACTACAGCCTGATGGCGCTGAACATGGCGCAGATGGACAAGGCCGTGGACGGCAGCGCCGACCTGAAGGAAAGCCTGGCCGACGCCAAGGAAGGCATGCAGCGGGTGCAGGGGATCGTCTCCGACCTGAAGACCTTCGCCTACCAGAAGCCGGGCGACGA
>JAQGMQ010000660.1 GCA_028292305.1 Rhodoferax sp. | reverse complement strand
ACGATCGCCGAGCAATACGTGAAGTTGTCCGACGTGGCGGATTGAGGCCTTGGGCCGTGCGGCGTGGCGTGCAGGGGCTGGCCGCCGCCATCTGTTCCGTCATGGCGCAGGGTCGGGCCTCAGAGCCAGCCGGGCCACCACGGTGTCCTTGGCGAGATGGGCATCGACCACCTCATCGATGTCGGCGTCGTCGACGAACGTGTACCACACGCCTCCGGGATAGACCACCGCGACCGGCCCTTCCGTGCAGCGATCGAGGCACGAGGTCTCATTGACGCGCACCCCTCCCGGGCCCGCAAGACCGGCCGCCTTGACAGCCGCCTTGCAATGCGCGAGAGCGGCCGATCCGCCATGGGCTGCGCAGCTCTCGCGGCCATCGCCGCGGTCTCTGGTGCAAAAGAAAATGTGGTGCCGGTAATACGGCTCGGGGCTGGTGTCAGACATGGACGGCGCCGATCCGAAAGAGCGAACAGGCCGACGCGCCGAGGACTTGACTGCGGGCCTCGGGCGTCAGTCCGAGCCCATCGATCAATGCCAGCGCCGACGAGAACGTCAACTGATCGGTGTAGTGCGTGTGGGGCCAGTCCGAACCCCAGACCAGGCGTTGCCGTCCCAACGCGCGCGACAACCGATCCAGGACCAGGGGCGCGTCGAAGCGAGATGGCACCATGCGGTACATCGCCGACAGTTTCACCCACACGTGGCCCGTGGCGCCCGCGGCCAACAGGCACTGGAAGCCCGGGTCGTCCATGCCCAGGGGGCCATCGGGTCGACCGAAGTGATCGACCACCACGTCGCATCCTGCATTCAGCAAGGGCGGTAGCGCCGTTTCCAACACCGCGGCGGCGCAGGTCAGTTCGATATGCAGTCCGAGGCGCCGCAGTCTTTCCAGGAAGGCGACCCAGGCCGGGTCGTTGAAATCCGGCGTATCGGCGCCGATCAGATTCAGGCGCACACCCACCACGCCCACCGCGGCCATGCGGCGCAGTTCGTCTTCGGCGACCGTGTGCCGGACCACCACCACGCCGCGCAACCGGTCAGGCGACGCGGCCAGCGCCGCCAGCAGATAGCGGTTGTCATCGCCCAGGAAGCTGGGCTGTACCAGCACGCCATGGGTGAAGCCGTGGTGGTCCAGTTCAGTGAGGTAGTCGGCGAGAAGCGCATCGCGGTCGGGCGTGTAGCGACGCGGCTCGACCATCGGCAACGACCGCTCGAAGATGTGCGCATGGCCGTCGATCACGGGTGTGGTCATGCTGTTCATTCCGCCTTGATGCCCCGCTCGCGAATGATGCGAGCCATGCCGGCAATCTCGCTTTCGACAAAACGCGCTGACTCAGCCCGGCTGCCGCCGAAGGTTTCACCCGACAGCGCCGCCACCCGTGTCCTGACGTCTTCGTCGGCCAAGGCCTGGCGAAGGCTGGCCGACA
Organism: Rhodoferax sp.; assembly: GCA_028292305.1. Classification (GTDB taxonomy): domain Bacteria; phylum Pseudomonadota; class Gammaproteobacteria; order Burkholderiales; family Burkholderiaceae_C; genus Rhodoferax_B. Next base: position 1,863 of record JAQGMQ010000660.1, on the reverse strand, counting down.
GCCGCTCCAGCACTGCGGCCGGCGTGGCCGCGGGTGCGTACATGGCGATCCATTCGCGGGCGTTGACCTGGCCCAAGGGGGTTTCGCCCAGGGTGGGGACGTCCGGCAGTTCAGCCAGCCGGTGGTCTCCCGTGACGGCCAGGGCCCGAAGCTTTCCGGCCTTGATCTGGGGCAGCGCCGCAGCCGGGTTGGCAAAGAAGAGATGGACCTGTCCTGCCATCACGTCGTTCATCGCCGGGCCGGCGCCTTTGTAGGGCACGTGGGTCAGTTCGATGCCGGCCGACTGCATCAGTTGCGCGCCGACGATCTGCTGCACCGTGCCATTGCCGGCCGAGGCGAAGAAGATGCCGCCGGGTTTCGCCTTGGCCATGGCGATGACGTCGGCCATGTTCTTGACCTCGAAGCCGGGATACGCGACCACGACGACCGGAAACAGCGCCATCAGGCCGACCGTGGCGAACGATTGCGCGGAATAGCTGAGCTTGAGTCCAAGCCCCAGGTTGATCGCGAAGGAGGACGCGTCCACCAACAGCGTATAGCCGTCGGCGGCACTCCGGGCGACGTAGGCATCGGCGATCTGGCCACCGCCGCCGGGACGGTTGTCGATCACAACCGTCTGGCCGAGCGATGCCGACATCTTGGCCGCAACCAGGCGCGCCATGGTGTCCGAGCCGCCTCCGGGTGGGTAGCCCACCACCAGCGTGATGGGGCGCGAGGGCCAGTCGCCCTGCGCCAAAGCGGCTGCGCTACCGGCGAGCGCGAACAAGCTGATGGCCCGGAGGCTTCTTCTTCTGGTGATGGGTTGCATGCTGTTCTCCGTACCGTGGTTCGAGCCCAAGCTACTTCTCCAGCTGAATGCCGGTGCGTTTGGCGATGTCGCGGTACTTGGCGAATTCGGTCGCGTTGAAATTGCTGAATTGCGCGGATGTCATCGGCTCGCTGCGCACACTCCATTCCCCCATCTTGCGCACCACGTCCGGTTGCTGAAGCACGCGCTGGATCGCGGCGTGCAGGGTCGCGACGACCGCCGGTGGTGTGCCTGCGGGCGCCATCAACCCATACCAGTTGGTGATGTCGAAAGTCTTGAAACCGAGTTCGGCCATGGTCGGCACGTCCGGCAACTCCGGGTCCCGCTTCGGCGTGGTCACCGCCAGCGGCCGCAGCAGGCCCGCGCGGATGTTCGCCAGCGACGACGGCAGCGCATCGAAGTTCATGTCGACCACCCCGGAGAGCAAGTCCACGGTGGCCGGCCCGCTGCCCCGGTAGGGCACATGGATCAGCCGGGCGCCGCTGTCCATCCGAAACAGCTCGCCGGCCAAATGGTTGGTGCTGCCGACGCCGGGCGAGGCGAACGACATGCCGCCAGCTTTGGCTTTCGCCATGGCCACCAGTTCGGGCACCGACTTGACCGGCAGGCGGGCCGGCACGACCAGCACGTTCGGCACGAAGCCGAGGTAAGCCACCGGCGCAAAGTCCTTGATCGGGTCGTACTGCGGGTTGTCCATCAAGGCTGGCGCGATGGCCTGCGAGTTCACATGGCCCATCAACAACGTGTAGCCATCGGGCGCGGACGTGGCCACCACCTTGGCCCCGATCATCCCCGTGGCGCCCGCGCGGTTGTCGACGATGAACGGCTGGCCCAGGTCGTCGCCGAGCTTCTGGGCCAGCAGGCGCGCCAGGATGTCGGTGCCGCCGCCGGGCGCAAATCCCACGATGAGGCGCACCGGTTTCGATGGGTAGGTCTGGGCCGTGACGGCAGACGTTGCCCATCCCAGTACGCAAGTCAGCAGCAGGCGCGTCAGAGCCCGGCGGCGTGTCGTGTAAGTCATGTCTTGTCTCTCTTTTTTTATGGGTCTTCAGAAT
>JAQGMQ010000657.1 GCA_028292305.1 Rhodoferax sp. | reverse complement strand
AACCGCACCGCTGCCCGACTTTTTCATCGGCGCTCATGCGGCCGTGGCCAACCTGACCGTGGTCACGCGCGACGCGGCGCCCTACAGCAGCTACTTTGCCAAGCTGAAGCATATCAACCCCTGAACGCCTGAAAAGCGATGTAGCTGCAGGCTGTTGGCCGAAGCCCGCGCCTACAGCTTCGCCTCTGCAAACGCCCCGATCCGCCGCGCCGTATCGGCATCGGCGAAACAGCGCATGGCGGCTTGGCGTTCGTGTTCCAGCGCGCCGGCCAATTGCGCGCTGAGCTGGGTGGTCATGACCTGTTTCAACTGCGACGTGGCCAGGCGCGAGCGCGAGGCGACCTGCTCGGCCAGTGCGAGCGCCGTGCCCAGCATGGCGTCCAGCGGCACCACGCGGTTGACCAGCCCCAGGCGGTGCAGCGCCTGCGCGTCCTGGCGGTCACCCAGCACGATCAGTTCCATCGCGCGCTGGTGGCCCAGGGCCTGGGGCAACAGATGCGTGACGCCGCCGGTGACGAAGTGGCCGAGCGCCATCTCGGGAAAGAACGCGACCAGCGACTCCGCCGCCACCACCATGTCGCAGTTCAGCAGCCATTCGAAGCCGCCGCCGACGGCAAAACCATGCACGGCGCCGATCACCAGCTTGGGGCCGAACATGATGTCGCGTGTGATCTGCTGGATGCCGTCGCAGGTGGCCGCCACCGCCGCGTGGCTGGCCGACTGCGCGCCGAATTCCTTCAGGTCGTCGCCCGCGCAGAACGCGCGGCCGGCGCCGGTGAAGACGATGGCGCCGGTGGCCGGGTCGTCCTGGGCGGCCACCAAGGCGGCGTGCAGGTCGGCGAGCAACTGGCTGCCGATGGCGTTCAGGCGCTCGGGCCGGTTCAGCGTGACGACGCTGACCGCGCCTTCGGTGATGAGGGTGACGTAGGACATGGGGTGGTGATCGGAGGTTGTGGAGGGTTGTGGAGGGTGGTTGTTATGGTCCGGGCGCTTCACGGTCCCAGGCGCCATCGGTGCCGCGCTGCTGCAGCCTGAATTTCTCGACCTTGTCGGTCGGCGTTTTCGGCAGCGATTCGGTGAAGCGCACATAACGCGGCACCATGAATTTGGCCATCTTCGAGGCGCACCAATAGGTGAGCTCGCGCGGCGAGAGCACGGTGCCGGGCCGCAGCACGACGCAGGCCATCACCTCTTCCTCGGTCATGTCGCTGGGCACGCCGACCACCGCGCAGGCGAGCACGCCGGGATGGGCCTCGATGCCCATCTCGACCTCGGCGGCCGAGATGTTTTCGCCGCGCCGGCGCACGATGTCCTTCCTGCGGCCGACGAAATAGAACCAGCCGTCGGCGTCCTGGCGCAGCAGGTCGCCGGTGTGGAACCACTGGTTGCGGAACGCGGCGATGGTGGCCTCTGGCATGCCCCAATAACCGTCCATCAGCACCGAGGGCTCCTCGGACCGCACCACCAGCTCGCCCGGCGTGCCCGGCGCCACGGTGAAGCCGTCTTCGTCGACCAGGCGCACCGTCCACGGCCCCACCGGCAGGCCGCACGAACCAGGCCGCGGCGGCGCGTCCTGCGGCGTGAACAGGAGGCCGCCGACCTCGGTCGCGCCATACAGCTCGACCAGCCGGCAGCCGAAGCGGGCTTCGAATTCGGTTGCCCAGGCCGGCAGCGGCACACCCCAGCCCAGGCGGGCCGAATGGGTGCGGTCATTGGGCGAGGGCGCCTGTTTCCACAGCATGGTGAGCGTGGCGCCCATGAAGTCGAACACCGTGGCCCGCATCGCGCGCATCTCGTCCCAGTACCGCGAGACGCTGAAACGTTCGCCGATGGCGGCCACGCCGCGCAGCAGCAGGGCCGGCGCGATGGTCATCACTGCTGCGTCCAGGTGGAACATCGGGTAGGGGCAATACAACACGTCGTCCGGCCGCAGGCGCAGGCCTTCGATGAACACCTCGGCCTGGCGCAGCACGAAGCGGTTGGAGATCATCGCCGCCTTGGAGCGGCCAGTGGTGCCCGAGGTGTAGAGCAGCAGCGCCAGGTCGGAGAAACCGGCCTGCACCGGTGGCGGTGCGGGGTGGCCGGCGTCCTGCAGCGCTGTCCAGGGCAGCAGGGCCGGGTCGGCGTCTTGGACCTCGCCCACCAGCACGATGTGGCGCACGGTCTCCAGCTGTTGACGGATCTCGGCCAGTTGCGGCCAGAGCGAGGCATGCACGATCAAGAGCGTGCTCTGCACCAGGTCGATCGCGTTGGCCAGCACCTGGCCCTTGAACGAGGTGTTTACCGGGGCCGCCACCGCGCCGAGCTTGGCCAGTGCAAACCAGGCCAGCGCGAACTCGATGCCGTTGGGCAGCATCAGGCTCACGTTGTGGCCCTGGCGCACGCCCTGCGCATACAGGCCGGCGGCCAGGGCGTCGGTGCCGCGGTCCACGGCGCCGAAGGTCCATTCGCCGTGTACGAACCGGATGAAGGGCTGGTCGGGGGCGTCGATGGCGGCCTGGCGCAGTTCGGCGGCCAGGGTGTGGGTCATCGTGCGGGCCAGGGAGCGGGGCAGGGTGCGGGCCGGGGCGGGAAGGCCGGGCTTCATGCGCGGCCCGTGAACGGCGTGGTCTGGCCCTGCACGTCGACCTTCCAGTGCTCGCGCCGGTTGGGCACCGCGCCGTCGATGCGCAGCACCGAGCCCGAGATGAAGGCCGCCGCCGGCGATAGCAGGAAGACGATGGCCGCGGCGACTTCGGCTTCGGTGCCGATGCGCCCGGCCGGCGACAGGCGCGGGAAGCTGTCGAGCATCGGCCGGTGGGCCTCGGGATAGGTGTCCATGCCCGACGACGCGATCCAGCCGGGCGCTACCGCGTTCACCCGCACCGGCGCCCATTCATAGGCCAGCGTCTCGGTCAGGTTGAGCATGCCGGCCCGCGCCGCGCCCGAGTGCGCCATGCCCGGCATGCCGCCCCACATGTCGGCCAGCATGTTGACGATGGCGCCGCCGCCGCGTGACTTCATCGACTGCCTGTAGACCTCGCGGGCGAACAGAAAGCCGCCGAGCAGGTTATTGCGCACCACGGCGTCGAAGCCGTTGGCCGAGATGTCTTCGGCGCGGCTGAAGAACTGCCCGCCGGCGTTGTTCACCAGGCCGTCGATCGGGCCGAGTTCAGCCACGGCCGCAGCCACCACTTCGGCCACCCGGGTCTCGTCGCGGATGTCGCAGGCATGGCAACTGACCCGCGTGCCATAGGGCGCGAGGCGGGCCTTGGCGACTTCGAGTTTTTCGGGCTTGCGGCCGACGATGGCGAGGTTGGCGCCGAGCGAGGCCAGCTCCTCGGCGGTGTGCAGACCGATGCCCGAGCCGCCGCCGGTGACGATGATGGTCTGGCCGGCAAACAGCCCCGGACGGAACTGAGAGGCGTAGCGGTCGGTGGCCGTTGCTGGTGAGGTGCTCATACGGATGTTGTTGGCTGAAATCAAAAAAAATGATTATGACGTCAGTTTTTTATTAGATCAAGCCTGGCCCATAATGCGGCCATGCCATTGCCTTCATCGCGGCGCGCCTCCGCCGATAGTTCCACCGCCGCCAGCGCCGCCTCGGCCACCAGCGACGCCTCGGCCACCAGCGCCGCGCGGGCCTACCGCGATGTGCTGCGTGCCGCTGCCGAAGACGCCGCGCTGCGCAAGGGCGAGCGCACCGCGCTGCGCATCCGCTGGGCGGCCTGCGAGCTGCTGGAACAGGTGTCGCTGAACGCGCTGAAGGTGCAGGACATCTGCGCCCACCTCGGCATCGCCCAGGGCACGCTCTACCAATACTTCGCCGACCGCGACAGCTTGCTGCAAACCCTGCTGCTCGACTTCGTGGCCTTTCTGCGCGAGCGCATGGAGGCGTCCACCCAGGGCAGCAGTGGGCCCGAGGAATCGGCGCAGCGGGCCACGCGCGCCTACTGCGAACTCTTTGCCGGCAACACCGGCCTGATGAAGTGCCTGCTCAACCACTACGAGGCGTTTCCCGAAGCCAAGAGCATCCTGTCTGAATTCAACCGCGGCTGGACCGAGACCATCGTGCGATCGGTCAAGAAGCACCGCGCCGCCCGTGGCATGCCAGCGAGCGGCGTGCCGCGCACCTCCGATGCCGAACTGCGCCGGCGTGTCTATGCGCTGGGCGGCATGGTCGACCAATACCTGTCGTGGATCTACCTGGGAGGCGACGCGCATGTGGCCACTGTGGCGGGCGATCTGGACGCCATGGTCAACACGCTGAACTTCATCTGGCAGCAGGCCCTGCGCAGCGAATTCGCAGCGCGATAACCCCGGAAGGAGACCACCATGGCCATTCGTATCGTCCGCCTCGGCTCGCCGCGTGGCGACCACGAAGGCACGCGCATCGGCACCGTGCGCCGGCCGCCCCGTGGCGTGCCCAAGGCCGCATTTGCGACGCAGGATTGGTACGACGTGTGGTACCCGATCCTCGCGCCGCGTGTGGAGGCCATGAAGCTGGGGCAGGCGGCCGAGACCGCTGCGCAGTGGGCCGCTTTCGTTCGCAAGTACCGTGCCGAAATGGCGCTGCCCGAAGCCAGCCGCACGCTGGACCTGCTGGCGGCGCTGTCGGCCCACCGCCAGTTCTCGGTGGGTTGTTATTGCGCCGACGAGGTGCACTGTCACCGCGGCGTGCTGCGCGCCCTGCTCACCGAACGCGGTGCGCGGGTCGAGCCGGCCTAGAAATCTGCCTGATCAGCCGCCGGGCCGGCTGTCGTGCCGCGAATCGGCCTGCGTGACGTGGCCGCCGGGCGGCACGTCGTGGGTCAGCCAGACGTTGCCGCCGATCTGCGCGCCGCGGCCCAGCGTGACCCGGCCGAGGATGGTGGCGCCGGCATAGATGACCACGTCGTCTTCGACCACCGGGTGGCGCGGCAAGCCCTTCTGCAGGTTGCCTTCGGCGTCGGTGGGGAAGCGTTTGGCGCCCAGCGTCACGGCCTGGTACAGGCGCACGCGTTCACCGATGACCGCGGTCTCGCCGATCACCACGCCCGTGCCGTGGTCGATGA
>JAQGMQ010000618.1 GCA_028292305.1 Rhodoferax sp. | reverse complement strand
TGTTCGGGATGTCGAGAATCGCGGCGCGGCCCGAGAACTTCGGGTCGATCAGGTCCTTCCATTCGGTCACTTCGCGGCCCACCTTGTCGGGGCGGTAGCCGAGCGAGTCGGCGTTGAACACCTGCGGCAGGAAGGTCAGCCATTGTTGCTGGCCATCGATGATCTTAGTGGCCTTCGGGCCATCGGTGTACATCACCTCGTAGGGCGAAATACCCTGGCGCGAAATCTTGCGGCCTTCATACACACCTGTGGTGAAGATCGGCAGGATGCCGTCGAATTCCTTGATCTTCTTCGAGTCGATGCCCTGCAGCAACTGGCGCTGCATGGCGACCTTCACCTGCCAGCCTTCCATGTCGGCGATGTCGACGCTGTTGGGCTGGGTGACGAAGCGCGTGATCGAGGCCGAGGTGTCCAGGTTCTGCATCTCGATCTTGAAGCCGAGGTCCTTGGAGGCCTGCTCGCCGATCTCGCGCTGCACCGCATACGACACACCGATGTGGCGCAGCGTGATGCCCTGGAAGTCGCGTTTCATGATCTGCGGAAAGCCGCTGATGGGCACGCTGGCCAATGCCGTGCCGACCACGGCGCCGGCCGCCTTCAGCAGGTTGCGGCGGCTGGTGCCGGCGGTCTCAAGGGCTTCGGCCGCGGGCTGGTTGATCTCGTCTTGCATGGGGATGCTCCGGTAGGGTGGGCGGGGTTGGAAGGGCTCGTTCAGCAGGCGACCGCTGATGGAATTCAGTGTCGCGCGCCAGGCCCGTCGCACCAATACGCGAGATCGCGCATAGGGTTGCCTTTTACCAAGTCAACTGCTGATGAACGAATGGTTCAACACTGCCGATGCGGCGGCCGTGCGGGTTTCCACATGCAGCTTCTCGAACACGTGCTGCAGGTGCTTGTCCACCGTGCGCGGGCTCATGGCCAGGATCTCGCCCACGTCGCGGTTGATCTTGCCGCAGGACACCCAATACAGCACCTCGGCCTCGCGCGTGGTCAGGCCGAAGGTGGCGCTCAGCACCGGCGGGTCGGGGATGCTGGAGCGCTTCTTCAGCAGCAGCGTGGTGCCGCTGCTGTCGCTGGTGAGGCGCGACAGGCTCAGCCGCCGGCCCTGCACCGCGATGAACAGCGCCTCGGCCTCGGGCTGGGCCAGCCAGGCCGCGGCGGCCGGTGGCAGCTGGCCGTCGGCGGTGAGGAAGTCGTGCAGCCAGGCGCGGGCCGAAGGCGACTGCCAGCGCACCTGGCCGGCCGTGTCGACCGACAGCATGGCGTGGCCGGTGGCGTCCACGGCCTGGCGCGCGCTGGCCATCTGCCAGGCATTGCGCACGTGCGAGCCGATGCGGACCAGCACCTCGGGCGGGTTCAGCGGCTTGGTGAGGTAGTCGACCCCGCCCGCCTGGAAGCCCGCCAGGATGTGGCCGGTCTCGGTCAGGCCGGTCATGAAGACCACTGGGATGTGCGCGCTCTGCGGGTCGGCCTTGAGCCGGCGGCAGGTCTCGAAGCCGTCGATGCCGGGCATGATGGCGTCGAGCAGAATCACATCGGGCATCAGCACCGCGACGCGCTCTATGGCCTCCTGCCCGCCCGTGGCCACCAGCACGCGGTAGCCCGCCGCATCCAGGGCCTCGTGCAGCATGGCCAGGTTCTCCGGCGCGTCGTCCACGATCAGCACCACGCCGGGGCCGCGTTCGGGCAGGTGGCTCACGTGGCGGCCTCGGTGGCTGTGGTTGCGGCGGCGGCCCGGCTTTCTTCGAGCACCCGGGCGAAGCCGTGCAGGTCGAAGCGCTGCACGCAATAACGCAGCGCCTCGGTGATCGTGGCGTAGCGCGGGTCCTGCCGGTCGAGCTCGTCCAGGTTCTCCAGGATGCCGCGCACATAACCCATCTCGCCCAGCTGCTGCAGCACCTTGAACCGGGCCTCGGGCAGGTGGCCGGCGGCGCCCGCCGCGTCGGGCAGGTCCACCGGCTCGGGCGTGGTCCACACCAGGTCGAGCTTGGCGCGCATGCGCTCCAGCAGGTCGTCGATGTGCAGCGGCTTGACGATGAAGTCCTCGCGGCCGATGCCGACTTCGTTGCGGGTGTCGCTGTCGAAGGCGTTGGCCGACACGATCAGGATCGGCGCGAACGAAATGCGGTTGGCGCGCAGCAGCCGCGCGGTCTCCCAGCCGTCGATGCCGGGCATGTCGATGTCGAGCAATATCAGGTCGGGCACGAACTGGCTGGCCACGCGCAACGCTTCCACGCCCGATGCGGCCTGCAGCACCGTGAAGCCGAGCGGGGTGAGCACGTCGGCCAGCAGCTGCCGGTCGACGGCGGCGTCGTCCACCACCAGCACGCGGCGCGGCGCGCCGGCGTGGCCGGTGATGTGGCGTGGCGCGGGCGGCTTCACGGGCAACAGCGGATGCGCCACCGCGGGCAGGAACAGCCGCACCGTGAAACACGAGCCCTGGCCGACGGCACTGCGCACCGTCAGCTCGCCGCCCATCAGGCCCGTCAGCATCTTCGAGATGGTCAAGCCCAGGCCCACGCCGCCGGCCACCGCGCCCGCGTCTTCGGCGCGCTCGAACGGCAGGAAGATGCGCTCCAGATCGGCCGCGGCAATGCCGGCGCCGGTGTCCTCGATCTCGAAGGTGGCGATCTCGTTGGCGTAACGTGCGCGCAGCGTGACCTGGCCGCGCGGCGTGTACTTGACGGCATTGCCCAGCAGGTTGATCAGCAGCTGCGCCACACGCTTGCGGTCGCCGCGCACGGCCAGGGGCAGTGGCTGCGTGGGCTGGTAGCTGAAGGCGATGTGCTTGTGCCGCGCTTCGAGCTGGAAGATGTCGGCCAGCTGCGACAGGAAGTCGGGCAGGCGGATCTCGGTGCTGACCAGCGCCAGCCGGCCGGTCTCGATGCGGGCGATGTCGAGCAGGCCGTCGATCAGCGACACCACATGGTCGCCGCTCTTTCGGATCACATTCAACGCGGCCTGGCGGTGCGGCGGCAGGCCGGGGTCGCGCTCCAGGATCTGCGCGTAACCGAGGATGCTGTTCAGCGGCGTGCGCAGTTCGTGGCTGATGGTGGTGATGAAGCGGCTCTTGGCCTGGTTGGCGCGCTCGGCCACCTGGCGCGCGGCCTGCAGCTCGCCGTCGGTGATCTCGTGCGCCGAGATTTCTTCGCGCAGCAGCAGGGCCTGGCGGTTGGATTCGTCCTGCGCCACGCGCCGGCTGTCGGACGTGAGCAGCAGCCAGCACGAGCCGATGGCCACCACCAGCAGCACCAGCGCGCAGGCGATCTTGATGCGCATCAGGTGCCATAGCGCGGGCGAGCCCGGCGCCAGTTCGCGCAGCACATGCGCCTCCTGCGCCACGATGAACGACAGGATCGCCCCCAGCACCAGGGCCAGCGCGAGCAGGCAGGCCAGGTAGTGCATGCGCCGGCTCAGCGCCACCTTGAGGATGCGCGGCGCGTACCGCGTGAAGGCCTCGGCGAACTGGTGCCCCAGGCCGGTGGGCGGCTTGCACACGTCCTTGCAGCGCGCGTCGAGCGAACAGCACAGCGAGCAGATGTTGCCTCCGTAGGCCGGGCAATGCGCCATGTCCTCCGCCTCGTAGGATTTCTGGCACACGCCGCAGACCCGCGAGCTGCCCGCGGCAAACGGCACGGGCTGGCGCGCGATGTAGTACTTGCCGCCGGTCCACCAGGCGACCAGCGGCGCGCAGCAGAACGCCACCACGAAGCCGATGCCGGTGCTGAAGGCCTGCGCCAGCGGCCCGAACGCACCCACGAAAGCGCTGAGCGCCAGCAGCGTGCCCAGGCCCATCGAGACGAAGCCGACCGGGTTCACGTCATGCAGGTAGGCGCGGCGGAACTCGATGCCCTTGGGGCTCAGGCCCAGCGGTTTGTTGACCACCAGGTCGGCCACCAGCGCGCCCATCCAGGCCACCGCGAAGTTGGCGTAGAAGCCGAGCATGCCCTCCAGCACGTCGAAGATGCCGACCTTGATCAGCGCCACGCCGATCAGCACGTTGAACACCAGCCACACCAGCCGGCCCGGGTGCGCATGTGTCAGCCGCGCGAAGAAGTTGGACCAGGCCAGCGAGCCGGCATAGGCGTTGTTGACGTTGATCTTGATCTGCGACACCGTGACGAACAGGCAGGTCAGCACCAGGATGCCGGCCGGGTCGCGCAGCACCTGCGCAAAGCCCACCAGGTACATCTGCGTCGGCTTGATGGCCTCCGAAGGCGGCATGCCCTGGCGCACGGCCAGGTAGGCCAGCACGGCGCCGCCCAGCATCTTGGCACCGCCGATGACGATCCAGCCCGGGCCGGCCGCGAGCACCGCCGTCCACCAGCGCCAGGCCTGGCCCGGCCGGGGCGGCGGCATGAAACGCAACGAGTCGACCTGCTGGCCGATCTGCGCCACCATCGATGCCACCACGGTGGCCGCGGCACCGACCAGCAGCCAGTCGAAATGGCCGTCGTTGATGCCGTAGGACGCATGCATCAGGCCGTGCAGTTCGTTCGGCCAGCGGATCAGCAGGAAGGCATACGGCAGCACCAGCAGCACCAGCCACAGCGGCTGCGTCCAGGCCTGCAGGCGGCTGATCATGGTGATGCCGTACATCACCAGCGGGATCACCACCACCGAGCAGATCAGGTAGCCCAGCCACAGCGGGATGCCCAGGCCCAGCTCCAGCGCCGAGGCCATGATGGACGCTTCGAGCGAGAAGAAGATGAAGGTGAACGAGGCATACACCAGCGAGCTGAAGGTCGAGCCCAGGTAGCCGAAGCCCGAGCCGCGGGTCAAGAGGTCGATGTCGACCGCGTAGCGTGCGGCATACACGCTGATCGGTATGCCCATCAGGAAGATGAACACGCTCACCAGCACGATGGCCCAGAAGGCGTTGAACAAACCGTGGTCGAGCGCGATGGAGGCGCCGATGGCTTCGAGCGCCAGGAACGAGGTGGCGCCCAGCGCGGTGCTGGCCACGCGGAATTCGCTCCACTTGCGAAAGCTCTTCGGCGTGTAGCGCAGCGCGTAGTCTTCGATGGTTTCGTCGGCCACCCAGGCGTTGTATTCGCGGCGGATGGGCACGATGCGCTGCATCGGCGGCGCGGGGTGCGGCGGTGTGTCGCGCACGGTGCTCATGGGCGGCACCCGCGTGGCGCGGCATCGAACGGGGACGAGACAACGGGGCGCGGCATCATCGAAGTATGGTGCGCGGGCCCCGTTTGCCGGATACGGTAGATCGCGTAGCGGGATGGCCCGCCGCACGCGGCCACCGTCAGTGGCTGATCATCCAGGGACGCTTCGAAGGGAAGGCCTTGTTGCCGTTGGCGCCCGTCACCGTGGCGCCGCGTTTGCCGGTGCTGCAGCAGCCGCAGCCCGACGGGTGCTTGAGCCGCGCGTAGTCGCCCGACCGCTTGGGCTCGTGCGCCGCGCGTTCGTTGGTGGCGATGGCGCGGCGCGTGCCGTCGGCCATCAGCGCCAGGCGCGGCGCGGCCGACATGACCCGCACCGATGCGGCGCTGCAGTCGGGGCAGCCGATCGGGTGGTCGCGTTCGCTGACGTTGCGGCGGGCTTCGAAGCCGCCGCAGTCGCCGCATTGGTAGTCGTAGGTCGGCATCGCGAAAAGCCTCAGGTCAGGTCGTGCGACAGCGGCATCTGGATGCTGCCGTCGATGAACTTGGTGGGGCCGCTGGCGTTCGGGTTGATGTCGAAGTCGAAGATGCCGGTGGGCAGCCACAGCGTGGCGCAGGCGTTGGGCACGTCGACCACGCCGCTGATGTGGCCCTGCACCGGCGCGGTACCCAGGATCGAATAGGCCTGTGCGCCCGAGTAGCCGAACTTCTTCAGGTACTCGATGGCGTTCAGGCAGGCCTGGCGGTAGGCCACGTTCACGTCGAGGTAGTACTGCTTGCCGGCTTCGTCGACCGAGATGCCTTCGAAGATGATGTAGTCGTTGTATTGCGGCGTGATCGGGCTTGGCTTGAAGATCGGGTTCTTGATGCCGTACTTGGCCATGCCGCCCGGAATGATCGACACCTTCATGTGCACCCAGCCGGCCATCTCGATGGCGCCGCAGAAGGTGATCTCACCGTCGCCCTGGCTGAAGTGCAGGTCGCCCACCGACAGGCCGGCGCCGTCCACGTACACCGGGAAGAACACCTTGGAGCCGCGCGACAGATCCTTGATGTCGCAGTTGCCGCCGTGTTCGCGTGGCGGCACGGTGCGGGCACCTTCGGCCGCGGCCTTGGCCTTGGCTTCGCCGGTCAGCCTGCCCATGTGGGCCGTACCTGGCGATGGCGGGTTGGCCAGGCCGGCGGTGGGGTTGGTGTCGATGAGGTTCTGCTCGCGCTCGTTCCACAGGGCGAGCATTTTGGGGTCGGGCAGGCAGCCGATCAGGCCGGGGTGGATCAGGCCGGCGAAGTTCACGCCCGGGATGTGGCGCGAGCTGGTGAACATGCCCTTGAAGTCCCAGATCGACTTCTGCGCTTCGGGGAAATGTTCGGTCAGGAAGCCGCCGCCGTTCTTCTTCGAAAAGAAGCCGTTGAAGCCCCACAGGCTGTCTTGCTTGGCGCCGATGTCGAGCAACTCGACCACCAGCAGATCGCCGGGCTTGGCGCCCTTCACGCCGACCGGGCCCGACAGGTAATGCACCGTGGTCAGGTCGATGTCGCGCACGTCGTCCGCGCTGTCGTTGTTCTTTATGAAGCCGCCGGTCCAGTCGAAGGTCTCGAGGATGAAGTCATCACCCGGGTTGACCCAGCAGGCCATCGGAATGTCCGGGTGCCAGCGGTTGTGGATCAGCTCGTTCTCGTAAGGCGATTGCGCCAGATCGACTTTGACCAGGGTTTCAGGCATGGCAGATCTCCGATGAGATTAAG
>JAQGMQ010000611.1 GCA_028292305.1 Rhodoferax sp. | reverse complement strand
GCGCAACTGCTGCGCCGCAATCCACAATGATCCACTCGCCGTTCTCCTCGCCTTCGATACGCGGCTTGGAAAAGCCTGCGTCACGCACCGCATCCCGCACACTGGCCGCAAGTGCTTTTGTCTGCCGGTTTGACGTGCCCGAAGCCACGATCACACGCTCGAACAACGCCGAAAGATGTTCGGTGTCGAACACGGCGATGTCCTGCGCTTTCACGTCTTCCAGACCGTCGACGATGGCCCTCTGGAGTTTCTGGGTGTCTTTTTTGGCGACGGTTTCCGTTTGCGGTGCAGTGGTCATCGAGCGGTTCGGTAGAGGTGATGTTGATCAATATAGCGCGCAACACCGTCGGGAACCAGATGGGCGATCCCTTGGGAAGTGCCAACGCGGTGGCGGATGTCGGTGGCGCTGACGGCCATGGGGGGGAGTTGCAGCGCTTCGAACCGCCCCGTGTTCCAGGGTGGCGGCAGGCTTGCGGCATCGAATCGGGCACCGAACTCGGGGTTCGAATGGCCATCGGCTTGGACCTCGTCTGCGCGTGCAGCTACTGAAATTATAGCAGCTTCGAGCAGCGCCTCGGAGGCATGCCATGTGGGCAGCGCGCGGGCCTGGTCGGCGCCCATCACCAGGTAGAGAGCCGAGTCTGGTTGTTCGGCCTGAAGTTCGCGCAGCGTGTCGATGGTGTAGGTCGGCCCCGGGCGCAGGATTTCGCGCGGATCGACCACCACGCGCGGCAAGCCGCCGAAGGCCAGCTGCGCCATCGCCAGGCGGTGTTCGGGCGCGCTCAGCGTGCGCGACTTGTGCCAGGCATAACCGGTCGGAAAGATGCGCAGCTCGTCGAGGTGCAACTGCGCCAGCGCCGCTTCGACCAACGCCACGTGCATGTTGTGTGGCGGATCGAAGGCCCCGCCAAAGACCCCGATGCGCCTGGCTGCGCCCGCGCTGGTCACGGCCTTAATTGCGCTGCGTCCCAAGGGAGCGTTCGCGCCTTGGGGCGGCCCCGCGTCGCGCGCTCGGCCTCCATCAGGCGCGCTCAAAGCCACTCCCGCGGCACGAGGAACTTGCGCGTCAGGTCGTCTTCGGGCGTGCCCGGCTCAGGCTGCAACTGGTAGGCCCAGCTGGCCAGCGGCGGCATCGACAACAGAATCGACTCGGTGCGACCACCCGACTGCAGCCCGAAATGGGTGCCGCGGTCCCAGACCAGGTTGAATTCAACATAACGGCCGCGGCGGTACAGCTGAAATGCGCGTTCGCGCTCGCCGTAGGCCGTGTCCTTGCGCCGCGCCACGATGGGCAGGTAGGCGTCGAGAAAGGCCGAGCCCACAGCCTGCGCCATGGCCTTGCTGCGCTCCAGGCCCAGCTCTGAAAAATCATCGAAGAAGATCCCGCCGATGCCGCGCGCTTCCTGGCGATGCTTCAGAAAAAAGTATTCGTCGCACCACTGCTTGAAGCGCGGATATTTGTCGTCGCCAAACGGCGCCAGCGCGTCAGAACAGGTGCGGTGGAAATGCCGGGCGTCTTCCTCGAAGGCATAGATCGGCGTCAAGTCCATCCCGCCACCGAACCAGCACACCGGCGGTCGGCCGGGCGCGGTGGCCGCGATCATGCGCACGTTCATGTGCACGGTGGGCACGTAGGGGTTGCGCGGATGAAACACCAAGGACACGCCCATGGCCTCGAACGGCGCGCCCGCCAACTCGGGCCGGTGCTGCGTGGCCGAGGGCGGCAACTGCGGCCCGCGCACCTGCGAAAACCCGCAGCCCGCGCGTTCGAACAAGGCGCCGCCTTCGAGGATCCGCGTGACGCCATGGCCTTGCAGCTTATCGCCGGCCGGCTTTTCCCAGGCGTCGGTCAAAAACGCAGAGCCATCCAGCGCAGCGATCTGCGCACAGATTTCGTTTTGCAGACTGCGCAGATAGGCGCCGAACACTTCAACCATGCGGAGCGTTTACTTGATGGCCTTGTGCCCGATGTCGCGGCGGTACTGCATGCCGTCGAAGCTGATGCTGCGCGTGACTTCATAAGCCCGTTGCTGCGCCAGCTTCACGTTGTCGGCCAGCACCGTCACGCACAACACACGCCCACCCGACGTGACCACGGCATCACCCTGCTTGGCCGTGCCGGCGTGGAATACCATGGCGTCATCGGCGGCCTTGGGCAGGCCGGTGATGGCGTCGCCCTTGCGCGGCGTCATCGGGTAGCCGTGGGCGGCCAGCACCACGCCGAGGGCGATGCGGCGGTCCCATTCGAGGCTGATGGTGTCGAGCTTGCCGTGCGGGCCGGGCTCGGTGGCGGCCCAGAAGACTTCGAACAGGTCGGACTTCAGCCGCATCATCAGCGGCTGGGTTTCCGGGTCGCCCAGGCGGCAGTTGAATTCGAGCGTCTTGGGCTTGCCCTGGGCATCGATCATCAGGCCGGCGTAGAGAAAACCGGTGAAGGCAATGCCGTCTTTTTCCATGCCCTTGATGGTCGGCAGGATGATCTCGCGCATGGCCCGGGCATGCACGTCGGCGGTGACCACCGGTGCCGGCGAATAGGCGCCCATGCCGCCGGTGTTCGGGCCCTTGTCGCCGTCGAGCAGGCGTTTGTGGTCCTGGCTGGTGGCCAGGGCGGTGACGTTCTTGCCGTCGCACAGCACGATGAAGCTGGCTTCCTCGCCCTGCAGAAATTCTTCGATGACGACCCGCGCCCCACCTTCGTTGTGGGTCACGCCCAGCGTGTTGTCGACCAGCATGAAGTCGACCGCCTCATGGGCCTCGGCCAGGGTGGTGGCCACGACCACGCCCTTGCCCGCCGCCAGACCGTCGGCCTTGACGACGATCGGCGCGCCCTTCTTGTCCACATAGGCATGCGCCGCCGCCGGGTCGGAGAAGGTCTCGAACTCGGCGGTGGGGATGTGGTGGCGCTGCATGAACGCCTTGGAAAACGCCTTCGAGCTTTCCAGCTGCGCCGCGGCCTTGGTCGGGCCGAAGATGCGCAGGCCGTGCGCCCGGAACTCGTCGACCACGCCGGCCGCCAGCGGGCCTTCGGGGCCGACCACGGTCAAGGCGATGTGCTCCTTCTGCGCCCACTTGCGCAGCTCGACCACGTCGGTGATCGGCACGTCGACGAGTTGGTCGTCGAGCGCCGTGCCACCGTTGCCCGGCGCCACATACACCTTGCTGACCCGCGCCGCACGGTTGAGTTTCCACGCCAGGGCGTGTTCGCGGCCTCCGCCACCAATAACCAGGACTTTCATAGATTCTTTTTTTCTTTACAGCGCCGCGTTGTGGAAGACTTCTTGCACATCGTCCAATTCTTCGATCGCATCCAGCAGTTTCTGCATGCGCGTGGCGTCGTCGCCGGCCAATTCGATGGTGTTCTCGGCGCGCATGGTGACTTCGGCCAGGTCGGGCTTCAGGCCGGTTGCTTCCAGCGCGTGTTTCACGGCTTCGAATTCGGTGGGCGCGGTCAGCACCTCGATGGCACCGTCGTCGCCGGTGACCACGTCGTCGGCGCCGGCTTCCAGCGCGACTTCCATGACCTTGTCTTCACTCGTGCCCGGCGCAAAGATCAGCTGGCCGCAATGCTTGAACTGGAACGCCACCGAGCCTTCGGTGCCCATGTTGCCGCCGTATTTGCTGAACGCGTGGCGCACATCGGCCACGGTGCGCACGCGGTTGTCGGTCATGGTGTCGACGATCACGGCCACGCCGCCGATGCCGTAGCCCTCGTAGCGGATTTCCTCGTAGCTCACCCCTTCCAGCGCACCGGTGGCCTTGTCGATGTTGCGCTTCACGGTGTCGGCCGGCAGGTTGACGGCCTTGGCCTTTTCCACCGCCAGGCGCAGGCGCGGGTTGATGCTGAGGTCGCCGCCGCCCAGCCGGGCCGCAACCATGATTTCACGGATGACGCGTGTCCAGATCTTGCCCCGCTTGTCGTCCTGGCGACCTTTGCGGTGCTGAATATTCGCCCATTTACTGTGACCGGCCACGGATTCGTCCTTCTTGGTGGTTACTTTGATTTAATCTACAGCGTCGATTTTACTTTTCCCACCGCACCCTTTTCTGTCCAGGACGCATGCCATGGCCGACCCCATATTGATTGCCAAGAACGCCACCATCACCTGCGAGCTGCTGCCGGGCCTGGCAAACCGCCATGGGCTCATCACCGGCGCCACCGGCACCGGCAAGACGGTCACGCTGCAGACCCTGGCCGAAAACTTCTCACGCATCGGTGTGCCCGTTTTCCTGGCCGACGTCAAGGGTGATCTGACCGGCATCAGCCAGACCGGCAAGATCGGCGACAAACTGGCCGCTACCTTGAAGGAGCGCGGCATCGACCTGCCCACTGCCCAGGCCTGCCCGACCACGCTGTGGGATGTGTTCGGCGAACAGGGCCACCCGGTGCGCGCCACCATCTCCGACATGGGCCCGCTGCTGCTCGGCCGCATGCTCAATCTGAACGAGACCCAGGCCGGCGTGCTGAACCTGGTCTTCAAGATCGCCGACGACAACGGCATGCTGCTGCTCGACATGAAGGATCTGCGCGCCATGTTGCAGTACGTGGGCGAAAACGCGAGCCAGTTCACCACGCAGTACGGCAACGTCAGCGCGGCCAGCGTGGGCGCCATCCAGCGCGGCCTGGTGCAGACCGAGACCCAGGGTGGCGACAAGTTCTTCGGCGAGCCGATGCTCAACATCAACGACTTCATGCAGACCGACGGCAACGGCCACGGCATGGTCAACATCCTCACGGCCGACAAGCTGATGAATTCGCCGCGGCTCTACGCCACCTTCCTGCTGTGGATGTTGTCCGAGCTGTTCGAGCAACTCCCCGAGATCGGCGACCCCGAGAAACCCAAGCTGGTGTTCTTCTTCGACGAGGCCCATCTGCTGTTCAACGAGGCGCCCAAGGCGTTGGTCGAACGCATCGAACTGGTGGTGCGGCTGGTGCGCTCGAAGGGTGTCGGCGTGTATTTCGTGACGCAGAACCCGCTCGACATTCCCGACTCGGTGCTGGCCCAGCTGGGCAACCGCGTGCAGCATGCGCTGCGCGCGTTCACCCCACGCGACCAGAAGTCCGTCAAAGCCACGGCGCAAACCATGCGGCAAAAGCCCGGCCTCGACATTGAAGCCGCCATCACCGAACTGGCGGTGGGCGAAGCGCTGGTGAGCCTGCTCGACGAGAAAGGCCGGCCGAGCGTGACCGAACGCGTCTTCGTGTTGCCACCGGGCAGCCAGCTCGGGCCGATCACGCCGGAACAACGCAAGGCGCTGATCGCCAATTCGCTGGTGGCCGGTGTCTATGAAAAAGAAGTCGACCGCGAATCGGCGTATGAAAAGCTCAAGGGCCGCGCCGAATCCGCACCGGCCAGCGTGCCCAACGCCGGCAACACCATGCCCGGCCCGGCCGGCCAGACGGCGGGCGGCGGCCTGCTTGGCGGGCTCAACGACATCCTGTTCGGCACCACCGGCCCACGTGGCGGCAAACATGACGGCCTGGCGCAGACCATGGCCAAGTCGGCGGTGCGGACGATGGGGACGACGGTGGGACGGGAGATTTTGCGGGGCGTTTTGGGGAGTATCTTTGGGGGCAAGAAGCGCTGACTCCGCTCTAAATGGAATGGCACTTACTTTGTCTTCCGCCCATGGCCACAACGCGCGATGGTTTGTCGAGCTTCATCGCGCGGAATTTTCAACCACTCGAAGGATTTGGGTCGTTTCTTTCGCATTCGCGGCTCAATTCT
>JAQGMQ010000608.1 GCA_028292305.1 Rhodoferax sp. | reverse complement strand
CAGTGCAACAACTTCGAGGTCGTGAACATGGGCGTGATGGTGCCGTGCCACGAAATCCTGGCGAAAGCGAAGGTCGAAGGCGCGGACATCGTCGGCCTGTCGGGCCTCATCACGCCGTCGCTCGAGGAGATGCAGTACGTCGCCAGCGAGATGCAGAAGGACGAGCATTTCCGCATCAGGAAAATCCCCCTCCTGATCGGCGGCGCCACCACCAGCCGCGTGCACACGGCCGTCAAGATCGCGCCGCACTACGAAGGCCCCGTGGTCTACGTACCCGATGCCTCGCGCAGCGTGAGCGTGGCGCAGTCGCTGCTGTCCGACCAGGCGGCCAAGTACATCGACGAGCTCAACGCCGACTACGACAAGGTGCGCATCCAGCATGCCAACAAGAAGCAGACGCCGCTGTGGCCGCTGGCCAAGATCCGCGCCAACAAGACGCCGGTGGACTGGACCGCCTACAAGCCGACCAAGCCGCGTTTCCTGGGCCGGCGTGTGTTCAAGAATTTCGACCTGACCGAGCTGGCCAGGTACATCGACTGGGGCCCGTTCTTCCAGACCTGGGACCTGGCCGGGCCGTTCCCGGCCATCCTGAAAGACGACGTGGTGGGCACCGAGGCGGTGCGGGTCTATGCCGACGGCCAGCGCATGCTCAAACGCGCCATCGAAGGCCGCTGGCTCACGGCCAACGGCGTGGTCGGCCTGTACCCGGCGAACACGGTGAACGAGGACGACATCGCCTTCTACACCGATGAGTCGCGCAGCGAGATCGCCATGACCTGGCACGGCCTGCGCCAGCAAGCCGAGAAGCAGGCGGTGGACGGCGTGATGCGGCCGAGCCGGTGCCTGGCCGACTTCGTGGCGCCAGCGGGCTCGGGCATTGCCGACTACGCAGGCGTGTTTGCCGTCACCGCCGGCATCGGCGCCGAGAAGAAGGAGAAGGCCTTCCAGGAAGACCTGGACGACTACTCCTCCATCATGCTCAAGGCCATTGCCGACCGGCTCGCCGAAGCCTTTGTCGAGTGCCTGCACCACCGCGTGCGCACCGATCTGTGGGGTTATGCGCCGCAGGAAGCGCTGAGCACCGAAGAGCTCATAGGTGAAAAATACCAAGGCATTCGACCCGCGCCGGGTTACCCTGCCTGCCCGGACCACAGCGTCAAGCACGACATGTTCGCGCTGCTGCAATGCGAAGAGATCGGCATGAGCCTGACCGAGAGCCTGGCCATGCTGCCGGCAGCCAGCGTCAGCGGTTTCTTCATCGGACAGCCCGAAAGTGTGTATTTCAATGTAGGCCGCATCGGCGAAGACCAGCTGCAGGATCTGGCGCGGCGACGTGGCGTGGCTGAAAGCGAACTGCGCCGCTTGCTCGCGCCGGTGCTGGGTTAGCCATTGACGAGCGAAGGCTGGCGACCCGCGGTGTTGGCGGCTTGGCGTGCGCAATACGGCTCCAGACGAGCTTTACCGGCGCTTACAAAACGGCTGGACCAACCGGCCCGGGTCGCCTTACCGTCGGCCCTGGCCTTTAACTTGCATTGGAGTGTTTGATTCTGAGGACCCCCATGCCCACTGCCGAGATGCAGCTATTGACGCAACGTTCGTCGACCCTATCGCCTGCCGCGTCGACGGCCCGATCAACAGCCCGATCAGCGACGCGATCAACTTCCAGACCGTCCACGCGACCCGCTCCGTTCTCCACAGGCCCGGCCGCGAGGGCAGAAGCGCCGCAACGCGCGGCCTACGAGCCGCCTCAGCGCTTGCCGATATGGTCCACCGTGCTGGTGTTGTGCCTGGCCGTGGCGTCGCTGGGTGCCTCGCTGGCCTACATGGGCACGGCCGAGCGCCCTCCCGGTGCCGCCTACGCACTCGACCGCGATTGGGCCGCCGCGTCGCCGCTGGGCTTGCGCGGCGCCACGCACGAAACGCCCGCCATGGTGGTGCCGGCGGAAGTCTGCCGGGTGTGTGGTCGCGTCGAGGCGGTGGTGGCCGTCATCAGCCCGTTGGCTACCTCCGCAGGCCCGCCTGCAACCGCCCACGCGCCGGGCGCACAGCGCAACCACGGCAAGAAGGCGTTGTTCGAGGTGCAGGTGCGCATGGAAGATGGCCGCACCCATACCGTGCAGGTGGAGAAGCCCATGGCCGTCGGTACGCAGGTCACGCTGGAACACGGCATATTGCGGCGCGCGAACGCTTGATACTGTTCGTCTCGGCTTCAGCGTCTTCCGCCTAGCCGCGTACTTCTGCGGCGCCTCATGGCAATCGCAGCCCCCAGAGTGCCTGGCGCTTCACACGGCCGCGTTCGGCAGCCCCTACAAATCCATGCATTTTTCAATTTCCAGGCTGGCGTCGGTGCTGAGTTCGCCGCTGCGCGTGGGGCGCCGCGCGGTTGCCCTGTGGCTGGAGGCCGACGGCCTGCGCATGAGCGCCGCCATGTCGTTCTACGGCATCCTGAGCCTGGCGCCCCTTTTGGTGCTGCTCGTGGCCGTGGTCGGCTGGTGGGTGGACCGCAGCGTCATTGAGACCAGCCTGATCACCCAGGTCCGCGCGCTGGTGGGTGCCCAGGGCGCCGACCTGGTGCGCCAGGCCCTGATCAGTGCCCAAAAACCGACCGAAGGCGTGTTCGCTTCGGCGTTTGCCTTCGTGCTGCTGCTGTCGGGCGCCACCGGCGTGTTTGCCGAGTTGCAGAACGCGTTTGAAATGCTCTGGCAGCACGGCGCCAGCCACTCGACCAAGCCCAAGTGGTGGCGCAGCGCGTCGTTGCGGCTGCGCGGTGTTGCGTACATCCTGGCTTTTGGCTTCCTGCTGCTCGTCTCGCTGGTCATCACGGCGTTCTTGAACGTGGTTTCAGGCTGGGCGGGCTCGCGCCTCCCGCTGGAAGCGCTGTTTTTCGTGCTCAACGAGAGTGTGTCTTTCGTCTTTTGCGCCGGCCTGTTCGTCGCGCTGATGCGCATGAGCACCGGCCGCAAGCCCTCGCTGCGCTTCCTGGTGATGGGCGCCATGATCGGCGCGGCGCTGTTCACGGGCGGCAAATACGTGCTGGCGGCGTATTTGTCGGGTGCGGCAGCGGTATCGGCCTTCGGTGCGGCTGGCTCGGTGGTCGTGCTGCTGATGTGGATTTATTTTTCGTCAGGCATCCTGCTGTTCGCGGCCTGCTGCGCGCGCTGCATTTCCGATGCGGCGCAGGCCGCCAGGGTGACATCGGCAGCGTCCTTCGGTGCCCACGGGGGCGTCGCCCGATCCCCGCTCGACAGGCGCGCTAAACCGTAAAAAACAACCCTGCAGGTAATGAGTTGTGTCCCGATCAGTCCACCGATTTAGCCTTGACGGTGACTTCTTTCGCGTATCGTATACACACCCTCGAAATGAGCTGCCTGCTTAGGCACACAGTGGGCTGACAGCTACCAATACGATAGCGCTACCACCTTAATACGGGTGATTTGCATGTTTTATTTCGCGGTTTGCGGCCGGCGGAATGCCTCAATATTGTGACACTTCCCTATAACAGACTCCGGACCGATTTAGAAGTGCAATAGTCACCTTTGCTGACACTTTGTGACTTCCCCGTAGGACGAATGCCCGTAGGATTGTAGTTTTAAAGATGTCATACAAGCAGTGTCTACTGCAATGGCACACAGTTTGGGAAAAACGCATGTCAGATTCAAACAGAGCGGAAACGGGGGATCGTTTCAACCGCTACTTCAAGATTGCGCCAGTCCTGTGCGACGAGAAACGTAACGAAGTATTTCACATCCGCCACGATGTGTACGCCCGCGAATTCGGGTTCGAACCGGTCAACACCGCGCAGCGCGAAAGCGACCATTACGACCGCCACTCACTGCATTGCATCGTGAAGACGGCCGATGCCAGCAATGCACTCGTTGGTTGCGCCCGCATCGTCATGCCCGACCCACTGGCACCGCTGGCGCTGCTGCCCTTCGAAATTGCCTGCCAAGGCACACTCGACCGCAGCATCATCGACCCGGCCCGGCTGCCGCGCGACAAGATCGCCGAGGTTTCGCGCCTGGCCGTGATGTCGGGATTCCGCCGGCGCAAGGGCGAAAAGCTGTCGGCCGACGTCAGCTTGACCGAGCAGGATTTCGGCGGCGCCGACACCCCGCGCTTCCCCAACATTCCGCTCAGCCTCTATGCCGCAGCCGTGTTGATGGCCCAGCGCCACGGCATCGAATACCTGTTCGTGCTGACCGAGCCGCGCCTGTCCAAGCATTTCGCCAAGTTCGGCGTGAACATCGTCCCGATCGGCGAACCCATCGAGTTCCACGGCACCCGCGTCCCGTCGGTCATGCGGGTGGCAGAAATCTATCCGGGGCTGCGCGCCTTGTTCCGCCCGATCTGGCACGCGATCGAGCAGCAGCTGGACGACGCCTACGTCGCTGGCCAACCAGCCGCTCCGGTAGCCAGCCCGGAACGCGAACTCGCCTTCTGCTGAAAGCGCGGCGCAGGCCCCGCGCCTGCGTTCACGCCTTGGGCCGCAGTGCCCGGCGGTACTGCACCGCTTCAGCCACATGGCTCACCTCCGTCTGTGTCGCACCCGCCAGGTCGGCGATGGTGCGGGCCACCTTCAGCGCCCGGTGCAGGCTGCGCGCCGACCAGCCCAGCCGCGCGGCGGCGGTGTTCAGAAAAGCCGCTGCCGAGGCCTCGAGCAGCACATGTGTATCGATTTCCTGCCCCTGTAGCGCCTGATTCGACTTGCCCTGGCGCGCCACGGCCCGCTGCCGCGCCGCCGTGCTGCGTTCGCGGATCAGCGCGGTGCCCTCGCCAGGCGGGGCGCCCAGCAGCTCGTGCGCCGGCAGCGCCGGCACTTCCACATGCAGATCGATGCGGTCGATCAGCGGGCCACTGAGCTTGCTCTGGTAGCGCGACACCTGGTCAGGCGAGCAGCGGCAGGCCGTTTGCCGCGAACCCAGGTAGCCGCACGGGCAGGGGTTCATGGCCGCAATCAGCTGGAACTGCGCCGGAAATTCTGCCCGCCGCGCCGCCCGCGAAATGGTGATGCGCCCGGTTTCCAGGGGCTCCCGCAGGGCCTCGAGTGCTGCTCTCGGGAACTCGGGTAGCTCATCCAGAAAAAGCACCCCGTGGTGGGCCAACGATATTTCGCCCGGCCGCGGCGGTGAACCACCACCGACCAGGGCCACGGCGCTGGCGGTGTGGTGCGGCGTGCACGTCGGCCTTGTCGCCCAGCGTTCGAGCAGAAAGCGCCCGCCGACGCTGGCCACGGCGGCACTTTGCAGCGCTTCTTCCACCGTCATCGGCGGCAGCAGGCCGGCGAAGCGCTGCGCCAGCATCGATTTGCCGGAGCCGGGCGGGCCGACCATCAGCAGGCTGTGCCCGCCCGCCGCAGCGATCTCGAGCGCGCGTTTGGCGGCGGCCTGGCCCTTGACGTCGGACAGATCGGCATACGGCGCGGTTTCGGGAAGCAGGCGCGGCGACATGCGGGTCCAGCCGTCGGCGGGACCTCCGGAATCGGCCGTGCCGTCCTGATCGGCGGGATCGACATGTCCGCTGGGCGCAGGCGTGAAATGGCGCACCACGTCGAGCAGATGTTCGGCGCCGTACACCTCGGCGTCGGGCACGAGTGCGGCTTCCTCGGCGCTGCCGGGCGGCAACACCAAGCGCGTGCGCACCTGCTGGGCATGCAGCGCCAGGCTCATGGCGAGGGCGCCGCGCACCGGACGCAGCGCGCCGGACAACGACAACTCGCCCGCGAATTCGTAGCCCGCCAGCCGGCTGCCGTCGATCTGCCCGCTGGCTGCAAGGATGCCCAGGGCGATCGGCAGGTCGAAGCGGCCGGAATCCTTGGGCAGGTCGGCCGGGGCGAGGTTGACGGTAATGCGTTTGTTGTGCGGAAACTCCAAACCGGAGTTCTGGATGGCCGAACGCACGCGTTCGCGCGCCTCTTTGACCTCCACATCGGCCAAGCCGACAAGCGTGAAACTCGGCAATCCGTTGACCAGATGCACCTCAACGGTGACTGCCGAGGCCTCCAGGCCCAACAAAGCACGGCTTTGCACCAAAGATAGGCTCATTAAATCGGTTCTCCCTCATTCGGTGCACGCTGTGGTTTTGCAACAAAGCGTCTATGAAATCGCACCACTTCAGTGCCAATAACACCATTTTGTGTATAGGCTTAACGCGCTGATGAGTGTGTGCGTGCACCGCAGCCGAGGGGAATTTGGCACGCTCCGTGCTTATCACCGAAGTCGATCAATTTTTTACATCTGGAGC
Organism: Rhodoferax sp.; assembly: GCA_028292305.1. Taxonomy (GTDB): domain Bacteria; phylum Pseudomonadota; class Gammaproteobacteria; order Burkholderiales; family Burkholderiaceae_C; genus Rhodoferax_B. The sequence goes on along the minus strand of JAQGMQ010000608.1, from coordinate 2,501 downwards.
AAACCATGAAACTGACAGCCCCCAAGACCTTGGTTCTTGTGGATCTCGCAGTGTCCAGCCGTGCTGTTGCACAGCGCGCGGCATCTGTGCCTGATGACACCTTGGCATCCGCCGTTGGGGCTGTCTCCGATGGTCGCGCTTGCGGCAATTCCTGAATCTTCCACTGGAGAATCCACTATGAAACTCGTAACGGCCATCATCAAACCGTTCAAGCTTGACGAGGTGCGCGAAGCCCTCTCGGGCATCGGTGTCCAGGGCATTACCGTGACCGAAGTCAAGGGCTTCGGCCGCCAGAAGGGCCACACCGAGCTGTACCGCGGCGCGGAATACGTGGTCGACTTCCTGCCCAAGGTCAAGATCGAGGCAGCGGTCTCCGAGGAACTCGTCGAGCGCGTGATCGAGGCCGTCGAGGGCGCGGCCCGCACCGGCAAGATCGGCGACGGGAAGATCTTCGTCTACAACCTGGAGCAGGTTGTTCGCATCCGTACCGGTGAGACCGGCAAAGAGGCGCTGTAAGCCGCATTCGCAATAAGAAAGACACTTCGAAATGAAAAAACTGATTGCTTCTTTTGTGCTTGGCCTGAGCTTGCTGGCCGGCGGCACGATTTCCATGGCGCAAACGCCGGCGGCCACTGCGTCCGAGCCTGCCGCGGCTGCCGCCCCGGCTGCAGCTCCGGCGGCAGCCGCTCCCACAGTAGCCGCGCCAGCCGCTGCGGCTTCGGCCCCGGCTGATGCGGCTTCCGCTGCCGCCGCGCCCGCCCCCGTTCCGAACAAGGGCGACACCGCCTGGATGATGGTTTCCACGTTGCTGGTCATCTTGATGACCGTGCCTGGCCTGGCCCTGTTCTACGGCGGCCTGGTCCGCAGCAAGAACATGCTGTCCGTGCTGATGCAGGTCATGGTCACGTTCTCGCTGATCGTGGTGCTGTGGTTCATCTACGGCTACAGCCTGGCCTTCACCGAGGGCAACGCTTACGTGGGTGGCTTCGACCGGCTGTTCATGAAGGGCATCTGGGACAACGCCGCGGGCACCTTCGCCAACGCGGCCACGTTCAGCAAGGGTGTCGTGATTCCGGAAATCGTGTTCGCGGCCTTCCAGGCCACGTTCGCCGGCATCACCTGCACGCTGATCGTGGGCGCCTTCGCCGAACGCATCAAGTTCTCGGCCGTGCTGATGTTCATGGTCATCTGGTTCACCTTCAGCTATGCGCCAATGGCCCACATGGTCTGGTTCTGGATGGGCCCTGACGCCTACACCGGCAAGGAAGTGGTCGACGCGATGAACGGCAAGGCCGGTCAGATCTGGCAATGGGGCGCGCTCGACTTCGCAGGCGGTACCGTGGTGCACATCAACGCCGCTGTGGCTGGCCTGGTGGGTGCATTCATGGTCGGCAAGCGCATCGGCTACGGCAAGGAATCGATGGCGCCTCACAGCCTGACGCTGACCATGGTCGGTGCCTCGCTGCTGTGGGTGGGCTGGTTCGGCTTCAACGCCGGCTCGGCACTCGAAGCCAATGGCTTCGCCGCCCTGGCCTTCGTCAACACGCTGGGCGCAACGGCCGCTGCCGTGCTGGCCTGGTCGGTCGGTGAAACCCTGCACAAGGGCAAGGCTTCGATGCTGGGTGCCGCTTCCGGTGCCGTCGCCGGCCTGGTGGCCATCACCCCCGCGGCCGGCAACGTCGGCATCGGTGGCGCGCTGATCATCGGTGTCATCGCCGGCTTCGCCTGCCTGTGGGGTGTCTCGGGTCTGAAGAAGATCCTGGGTGCTGACGACTCGCTCGACGTGTTCGGTGTGCACGGCGTCGGCGGTATCGTCGGTGCGCTGCTGACCGGCGTGTTCAACTCGCCATCGCTCGGCGGCCCTGGCTTCGTGGCCGACTGGGTCACGGCAACCGGCGTGACCGCTGCCGACTACTCCATCGCTTCGCAAGTGTGGATCCAGTTCAAGGCTGTGGCGCTGACCATCGTCTGGTCGGGTGTCGTCTCCATCATTGCCTACAAGATCGTCGACATGACCATCGGTCTGCGTGTGAGCGAAGAAGACGAACGCGAAGGCCTGGACATCACGGCCCACGGCGAAACCGCCTACAACCGCTGATTGGTTGACTGGGGGCCGCGCAGTTGGTGCGCGGCTTGCCAGGACAGGCCCAAAAAGGCCCGCGAGAACATGGTTCCCGCGGGCCTTTTGCTTTGCTGGCACGCACGGCGGGCGGAGCACAATGGCAGGTTCTTTCGCGACGCCTGTACCGACTACTCCGATACTCACCATGACCTCTCCCCTCGCCCTGCAAAGCGGCGCGCTGCGCTGCGAAATCCGCCCCGAACTCGGCGGCTGCATCACCGGCCTGTGGCTGGGCGATGTACCGGTGCTGCGTTCGGCACCCGCCCACACCGTGGCCACCGCGCGCCTGGGTGGCAGCTACGCGATGGTGCCGTTTTCGAACCGCATCGGCCACGCCCACTTGCTGTGGCAGGGCACGAGCCACCCGCTGGTGCAGAAC